>JAYSZD010000127.1:0-14748 GCA_043738185.1 Hymenobacter sp.
ATGGATTTGCGCCAGGTTTCATCGGCTAGTTTTTGCTGTTGCTCCTCCCCGGTGGCTTCCACCAGCGGGATGAGCGGGATGATGCGGGTTTCGGCTGTATTCGTCATGCTAGTTAAACAGCTTATGACAGCAAATTAGTTGCCTTTTTACTAAATTGATTGTCAATTATTACTAATGATATTATTACTGATAATCAGTCGATTATATTATGAGTAATGATATTCTTATTCCGAATTTGAAAAAGGTCATTTGCTAATCAGGTTAACATACTAAAAATATGCCAAAAAAAGCCCCCGTACCAAGAGGAACGGGGGCTAATAGAAAACATACAAGCAAATAGGCAAACCGGCCAGTAGCTAACCGGAGGCGCCAATTAGCTTATTTTATTTCATCCTGAATCACGGCCACGGCTTCGCCGATGGTGACGTCTTTCTTGAGGCTATTGGTGTAACGCGAGGCGCGATTCACCTTCACCGTATCGCCACCCACGGCTCGCACGTCGGCAGCCAGGGGCGAGAACAGGAGGGCCGTTGCCGTTTTCTGGGCCGCTTCGTAGCGGTCCGAGATAATTTTGGCCTCCTTCTGTTCGGCGCGGTAGGCGCTGAGCTTTAATGAAACCATGGTTTCATCCTTGCGCTTACGCATGCTCTTCACCATTTCGTCCATCACCTTGAAGCTGGGATTGCTGGCCACCCGGGCCTTGCTTTTTGCCCGGAGCGCATCAATGGCCGGGGGATTATCCCAGGCGCGGTAGCGGGCCGGCTGAATCTCGTCCCACTTAAGCGGGTAGTCCATCTCTTTTTCGCCCTGGTCGAGGTACGAGTACAAGTCCGGAACAACAATGTCCGATATCACACCTTTAAACTGCGTCGAACCCCCGTTCACCCGGTAGAACTTTTGGGTGGTGAGTTTGAGCGAACCGATGGGCTTCACGCTGTTCAGCTCGGTTGGTAGGGCCTCGTCCAGGTCGAAAATGCGCTGCACTGTGCCTTTGCCATACGTACTGGTCGAACCCATCACGATGCCGCGGCGATAATCCTGCACGGCAGCGGCCAAGATTTCAGAAGCCGAAGCGCTGTATTTGTTCACCAGCACCACCAGCGGGCCACTGTACTGCACGCGCGGGTCGTTATCAGTTAGCACCTGCGTGCGGCCCTGGCCGTCGCGCACCTGCACCATGGGACCACTTTCCATAAATAGCCCCGCCATGGATACCGCATCCGTGAGCGAGCCGCCGCCATTGAAGCGCAGGTCCATTATCACGCCCTTCACGCCTTCAGCATTAAGCTTGGCCAACTCCTTCTTCACATCGTCTGATGAGCTGCGGCCGCCGTTGTCATTGAAGTCAGCATAGAATCCGGGCAAGCGCAGGTAACCGATTTTCTGCCCGTTATCAGTGATAATGGAGGACTGCGCGTACTTCTCATCAACTACCACGACATCACGGATGATGGGAATTACCTTGGTGCTGCCGTCGGCCCGCTTCACCGTGAGGCGAACCTCAGAGCCTTTTTTGCCCCGAATCAGCGTCACAGCTTTGGCCGAGCGCCAGCCTTCAATGCTCACAGGCTCGGCCAGACCCTGGGCCACCCGGATGATGGCGTCGCCCTTTTTCAGGTCGCCCTGGCGGGAAGAAGCCGAGCCCGGCATGATGTCATCCACGTAAATCAGGCCGTCCTTCTCGCGCAGCGTGGCCCCGATGCCTTCAAAGCGTCCGGTCATTTCGTAGTCGAAATCTTCTTTGGCTTTGGGTGCAAAGTACTCGGTATGGGGGTCGTAGGAGTTGGCAATGCTGTTGGCGTACGTGGCCAGCCGCTCGGTAGTCTCGTCCTCGCTCATGTCGGCAAATTGGTCGTCGTAGTACTTGAGAACACGCTTGCGCGCTTCGGCCTCCATCTGGCTGGGCGTACGCACGGGCTCGGCCGCCGTAGGGGCCTCGGGGTTGGCGGCGCTGGGGGCGGCCGTGGCAGCGTTAGGCTTGATTTCCTTGGCCTTTTCCTGCGCTTCCATCATTTCCGATACCCGGCTGAGAGTTTCGTATTTCAGCAGCTTGCGCCACATCTCGCGCTGTGCCGCTTTGCTGGCTGGAAAAGCAGCCTTCTCAAAATCTGTTTGGAACGTTTCTTCAATTGTGAAGTCAAAAGGCTGGGCCAGAATCTCGCGGTAGAGGCCCTGCATTTCTTTGGTCCGCTCCAATATCAGCTTGGTGCTAAGGTCCAGAAATTCGCTGGAGCCCCTTCTCACCTGGTCATCAATCTCAGTTTGGTAGCGGCGCAGCTGCGCCACGTCGCTGGCCAGCAGAAACTGCTTGCGATAGTCGAGATTTTTCAGGTAAAGGTCGAAAACACGCTTGGAGAAGTTGTCGTCGATTTTCTCGGGCTGGTAGTGCGCCTGGGTAAGGCCCTGCAGCATGGTTCCTATCAGAACCTGGTCCTTGCTCGGCACGGCCGTGTCGGCCCGACGGATGAGGCGGTAAGATGCCAGAACAAATACGGCTGCCACCAAAAAGGCGTACAGCCCAACTTTCAAGCGGGGAAAAGACATTGGCAAAAATATAAAGCAGGTATGAAAATCAAATATACAAAGACCAGCAGGCAATTGCTGAAGGCTGTCTGCCTACGTCAAAAACGCCTTGACGGGTGAAATAAGTGCCCAAATTCGGCCGTCGCTGGTACCGTTACTATTACAGACTGGTTTGGGCGATTAGAAGTTGCAACAAAAAAGCCTTCCCCAAATGAGGAAGGCTTTCTCGTAACTATCAGGCCGAAACCTGGGAGCAAGATTAGTACTTGTAAATCTTGTCACCGTTGTGACGACGGAACTCATCTTCGAAATACTTTGCATCTTCTGCGTTACGGGGTTTTACGCCCATTACGATACCACCATCCTTGATGCCGGACTCGTACTCAGCAGCGTGCTCCTCGGGAATGCCCGAGCCTACCAAGGCACCTACCAGGCCGCCCGTGAGGCCACCGGCACCGGCACCAGCCAGCGCCGCAGCCAGAGGACCAGCGATAATCAGACCCAGGCCAGGCAGTGCTACCGAAGTACCAATGGCGGCAATAGCACCAATGATAGCACCGGCAGTGCCACCAATGGCCGAACCTACGCCGGCACCTTCCATGGCTTTGTCGCCAAGGTCAGAATCGGGCGTATTATCACCAAAGTGGGTTTTGCGGGTTTCGTCCGACATAAGCAAGTTCACATCGTCTTTGCCGTAGCCACGCGACGAGAGCGACTGGTAGGCGCGCTCGGCGCTCGCACGGTCACGGAACATGCCGCTCATGTTGGTGCTTGGTGTCGAATCATAAGACTCACCGGTTACGGCGTGGGCCGCATGGTCGGCAGTATTCTGTACGCCATCAACGGCGCGGCCTACTACGGCACCAGCAGTACCAGCCATTGCGGCACCTTTGGCAGTTGCGCTGAAGTCATCGCCATCAGCAGCGTTGGTGACACCCGTGCCAGCGTTGTAGCTGGTGCTTTCGTTGCTGGAGCCGGTGCTGTTGCCCATGCCGGTACCCGTGTTTTGGGTGCCATAGTTAGAGCCTGCGCCGGTACCAGTATTCTGCGGGTTGTGTGGGTCGTTGGTATTCATGGTGAAGGAAGTGGAAATGTGGGAAGGATAAGCCAACCTAGCGGCTGGTTAGTGTCCTTAACGGAACCACTGCGGGAGAGGTTACATACCGCTTATTCCTCTTTCTTTTACTGCTGCATTTAGCCCAGGGACGCAAACCCAGTAACTGGTCCAGAATCAGCCACTATCTGGCTTAAGCGAATTTTTGAAAATTAGCTTCGTCGCGCCAGAATTCCCGGCACGTACTGATTAAGTCTTTCAAAAAGTCCTCATCCTGCTTTAGCGGGCGCCATTCGCCCATTCCCATCTTTTCGCAGAGCTTATAGAAATTGTCGCCCTGACCTTTTGAGCCCGGCACTTTAACCAGGCAGCTAAGGGGCGGGCGGCCCGCTTCGTGCTCCGCGACGGAGATTTCGGCAAGCATCTCGTTTAAGCGGGACTTTTCATGCGAAATTTCCAGATTCAATCCCAGTTCGGCTTCCTGCACCAGCGTGAGGTAGCTTACCGTGCCGGATTGCAGGCGGGAATAACGAATCAAATAAGTACGTATGCGACCAATCATGGCAGGGCAAAAAATGAGCAAAAACCAATTTAGGGGCTGAAAATTAGCGAAATTAAATGGGACGGCGTCGCAAGTAAGTGCTGCCTTCGCCGGATAATTTAAGCCTCATTGGCAATGTTCTTGCCAGAATCGTTCCGAGATAGGTTACCGTTGCGTCTTGCCCGCTAAATAGTGGGCTAATAATTCTGATGGATAGTCGTTAAATCGACATTATTTATTTTTCTCAGAGCAAGTGGAAAAGTCAGAGCTGCCAGAGCAGTCAGCTACCCAGCATGGCCGTTCTGACCTTTTTTCGGCTCTGGCCAAGCCGTGAATCACACAGGAGCTACCGCTTTTGACGCCGCCGGATTTCCTTTTGGATGAGTAGGAATTCGCGGCTGCTCTGGCCGGCAATGGCGGTGTTCTCGTCGGCCCGGCGCAACAGGTAGGGCATCACGGCGGCTACCGGGCCATAAGGCAGGTATTTGGCGGTGTTGTAGCCGCCATTGGCGAGGTTGTAGGTGAGGTTGTCGCTCATGCCATAAAGCTGGGCAAACCATACGCGAGGGTCGCCGGAGGCCAGGCCAGCCTGTTGCATAAGCTGGGTGAGCAACAGCGAGCTTGCCTCGTTGTGCGTACCAGCACAAATGCTGATGCGGTCAATGTGTTCGATGCAGTATTGCAACGACTCGTCGTAGAGCGCGTCGGTAGCGTTTTTGGTGGGGTTGATGGGGTTTTCGTAGCCGCGCTGCTTGGCCACGCGGGCCTCTTTTTCCATGTAGGCGCCGCGCACCAGCTTCGCTCCGATGTAGTAACCGGCTTCGGCCGCCGCGTCGTGGGCGGCTTTGAGGGCATCGAGGCGGTCGTGGCGGTAAAGCTGGTAGGTGTTCCAGACGATGGCCGTTTCGCGGTTGTATTTGGCCATCATGTCGTAGGCCAGCAGGTCGATGGTGTGCTGGAACCAGCTTTCCTCCGCATCTACAAAGAGGCGCACGCCGTGCTGGTGGGCGCGGGCGCACAGGGCTTCCACGCGGGCCACGGCGCGGGCGTGGGCGGCTTCTTCGGCGGCGGTCAGAAGCTTGCCGGCCTGGATTTTTTCGAGGATGGTCACGTTGGCTACCCCCGTTACTTTGAACACCGAAAACGGGATGTGCCTGGAGCGGTGCGCTTCGTCGATGGTGGCCAGGATTTCATCGCGGGTGTGGTCGTAGCTGCGGTCGCTGCCTTCGCCTTCTACCGAGTAGTCGAGGATGGTGCCGATGTTGTATTTGCCCAGCTCATTGGTGACGGGGCGGCATTCGGCAATGGTTTCACCGCCGCAAAACTGCTCAAAGATGGAATGTTTGATGAGAAATTTTGTGCCGGGCAGGCTCCACCTGAGGGCCGCTTTCATGAGGCCGCTGCCGGTTTTTACCAGCGTGCCGTTGTTCATGGCGGCGAACAGCGCATACACTTTGCGCAGCTGGGCGTCGGACTTGGAGGCGAAAGCCACGCGGGTATCCTCGAAGGAAATGGGTGGGGCCTGAGTAGGGGAAGCGGGCGACATAAGGAGCAGCTGAAGGGTGGGAATGAGGCTAAGCCGGGAAAGCGGGCGAAGGTAACCGGTAAACAACGTTTCGAGGAAACGAGTTACGTTTGCCGAGCTTTTCGGCATGGGCCGGGAACGCGCCCTCATTCGCCGCTTAGTATAAAATGCGCTCAGTTACTGATACGTTCTTTACCAGAATGTTGGCCAGCAAAGGCCAGCCGCTTCTCATCGCGGGCCCGTGTTCGGCCGAAACCGAAGCGCAAGTGCTAACCACGGCGCACGGCCTGAAAGCGCTGGGGAAAATCGATTTATTTCGGGCCGGTATCTGGAAGCCGCGCACCCGGCCGGGCTCGTTTGAGGGCATGGGCGCCATTGCGCTGCCGTGGCTGCAGCGCGTGAAGGCCGAAACCGGGCTGCCCACCACCATTGAAGTAGCCACGCCCCGCCACGTAGAAGAAGCTCTGCGCCACGGCATCGACGTGCTCTGGATTGGCGCCCGCACCACCGTCAACCCGTTTGCGGTGCAGGAGCTGGCCGATGCCCTGGCCGGCACCAGTGTGCCCGTGATGGTGAAAAACCCCGTGAATCCCGACGTGGCCCTGTGGGCCGGCGCGCTGGAGCGACTGGAGCGGGCCGGAATCACCGATTTGGCGGCCATTCACCGCGGATTCAGCACGTTTGCGCCCAGCCGCTACCGCAACGCGCCGACGTGGATTTTGCCCATTGAGCTGAAAACGCGCTTCCCGCACATCCCGCTCATCTGCGACCCCAGCCATATAGGCGGCCGGCGCGATTTGCTGCTGCCCATCGCCCAGAAAGCGCTGGATTTGGACTATGACGGTCTTATCATAGAGTCGCACCCCGACCCGGACCACGCCCTGAGCGATGCCGAACAGCAGGTAACGCCCGCGCGCCTGGGCGAAATTCTCAACGCGCTGCAATACCGCGGCAATGCTTCCGACAGCTCGGAAGAGTTCATCAACCACGCCGAAGAGCTGCGCCAAAAGATGGACGTGGCCGACCGCGAAATCGTGGAAGCTTTGGCCCGGCGCATGGCTTTGGTGGAAGAGCTGGCCGAATACAAAAAGGAAAACAACGTGAAGATTCTGCAGCTCGACCGCTGGCAGGAAATCTTCCATACCCGTCAGGAGTGGGCGTCGCGGCTGCACGTAAACGAGAAATTCGTGGGCGAGCTCTACAAGCTGATTCACCTCGAAAGCATCCGCAAGCAAACCGAGGTGCTGAACGGCCGCCCGGTGGACGGGCCGGTGCACCTGGGGCCGGGCCTATAGCCGTTCGTAGGTGTCGAGGGGAGAATCCGAGATGCAGCGGTTGCGGTAATCCAGCACCAGCGTTTTTCCGTCCAGCGTGAAGGGAACGTTGTAAGCGGGCCGATTACCGTCTTCGGTCAGGGCTAAGACTGCCAGCAGCGCCGTGGTGCCGCACGTGGCGGCGGTGCCTTGCGTGTAACTTCCTTCCCTGACGACTTGGCCGTCTCTGGTGAACGAAAACCGCGAGTTGGTAAGGGTGAGGGTTTCGTCCTGCACCGGCCCGGCGGGACAGTAGCATTCGGTGCGGCTGGTAAGTTTCCAAACGCCGGCCAAGCCAGCGGGGGCAGCGTCTTTTTTGCAGCTGAGCAGGCCGGAGAGTGCCATTACAAGCAGTAGGGAATGAGCAAAAAGTCGTTTCATAAGGCGCTTTCAGAAAAATAACGTGGCGGGCTTTGGTCAATTCAGGCGCTTATAGGTTTCGCGTGGGGCGTCGCAGGCAATGCCGTAGTCCAGCACGAGGGTATTGCCTGTCACCGTAGCGACTGCGTTTGCCAGGGTGTTGCTGACATCGGCGTAAGCGAAGCGCACAACGGGAATGGAAGCTGAACTGCCGCAGGTGCTACCCGAAACGAAGGTATAGGTGCCGTATCCCGTTTGCCGATTGTCCTTATAAAAATAGAATTCGGCGTCGGAGAAGTTGACTGCTTCGTTGGGCAAGGTACTGGGCGTGGGGGCTCGATAGCCTTCGCGACTGGTGAGCTGCCAAGTGCCGGCCAGGCCGGTACCAGGTTCCGCGTTTTTTGTGCAGCTCGTAATGGTAAAAGCTACGGTGAGCAACGCGGTAAATAGGAAAACGAATTTCATATTCGGCAAGAAGAATGGTGGAAAGGGGCGTCATATAACCCGCTCATATGAGTTGCGCACGAGACATCTACACGGCGCCGCAATCTCGAATCAGCGTGTTCCCACCGGATTCACAGACGGGTTATACAGGTAAGGGCTGGTTGCATTGTACACAACGTGAAGAGGGGCGCAACTGCCGGACTTGGGAGAATGCTTCTGGTGTTAAATACTATTTGTTGCGCCAGTAGTACCGCTCTATAGCGCCGATGTCAGCGCATAGCCCCACACCGGCTATGTAGAGGGTGGTATCGGTGGCCGAAAGGGCAATGCCGTAAGTGCGCAAGCCGTTATTCGAGAATTGGGGTTCGGCCATATACTCAATCATGGGCACCGCTACGGGCTGTGGCTGTGGCGGTTGGCAATTACCATTTACTCCAGTGCTTAGCTGGTACGCGGCCCGAAGCTCGGGCTGCCGGTTATGGTAAATGTGGACCTTGCCGTCGCTTTTAAACACCAGCTGCCGGCTAAACCCCACGCTGGCGGGTGTTTGCTGCCACCGAAATCCAGCGCTGCTTTCCCACTCCCAATAACCATTTGCCTTCATCAGTACATCGGCATCGGCCAGAACTGCTGGACTGGGGTCTCGGGTGGTGTTGCAGGCCGAAATAGTGACTTGACTGACAAGGAAGAAGAAAACTGGCAGGACTTTCATGGATAACAAAAAAACAGTGCGCAACTGGCTGAGTCAGGCAACAAAAAAAGCGTAAGGCAATTGCAAATACAGGAACAAAGCAGCCGGATGACCGGTGTTGAAGCCGGTTGGTTGCATCGTTTCTCTCGGCAACTGAAAAATTTATCCTGACTTTTGCGCCATGGAAAGTTCTGTTCTGATTGGGCCCGACGCCCTGCCGGCCCTGGCCGAATTGCTGTATCGGCCGGCCATCACCCGCGTGTTTGTGCTGGCCGACAGCAACACCGCCCGCTTGTGCCTGCCGCTACTGGAAAAGCAATTGCCAGCCAATTATTGCCTCATCGAAATCCCAGCCGGTGAAGAGTACAAAACGCTGGATAGTTGCGCCACCGTGTGGAGCACGCTCACCGAGCAGCGCGCCGACCGCCACGCCGTGCTGGTGAACCTGGGCGGCGGCGTGGTCACGGATTTGGGTGGGTTTGCGGCGGCGCTCTACAAGCGCGGCATCCGGTTTGTGCAGGTGCCCACCACGCTGCTGGCGCAGGTCGATGCCAGCGTGGGTGGCAAAACCGGCGTCGATTTTCAGGGCTACAAAAATCAACTGGGCGTGTTTCAGGCCCCGGCGGCTGTCTTTATCGAGCCGCGGTTTTTACAAACACTCGACCCGCGCCAACTAAAATCCGGCTACGCCGAAGTGCTTAAGCACTGGCTAATTGCCGATGCCGGAGCGTTTGACCGGAACCGCCGACTGGGTTGGCTCACCGACGACTGGACGGTCATCATTCAGGAGTCGGTGGCCCTCAAGCAGCGCATCGTGGCCTCCGACCCGCTGGAAAGCGGCCCGCGCAAGCTGCTCAATTTCGGCCACACCGTGGGCCACGCCCTCGAAAGCTACCTCCTCACCCAGCCCGGCCGCGAAGCCCTGCACGGCGAAGCCGTGGCCGCCGGTCTGGTCTGCGAAAGCTGGCTCTCGGTGCAGCGCGGCTTGCTGAGTGCAGAGGATTTAGACAAAATCGAAACCTTCGTGTTCTCGGTATTTGATAAAATTGCCTTCGTGGGGCTCGAAACGGCCGCCATTGCCGAGTTTGCCCTGCAAGACAAGAAAAACTCCGGCAGTACCATCAACTGCACGCTGCTCAACGGCATCGGGAACGGCGTGTTCGACCAGCCGGTGACAGTGGCCGAAATCACCGAGTCGCTGCGCTACTATCATCGGCTGTAACCGGCACGGTTTCCGATTTGTCCAGGCTTTTTCTCTTTAAATCTTCTGCCGGCGCAAGCTGAAGCGTGCGTCCTGATTTTTCTTATGCACTTATCCTGGCCCGGCGGCCCGCTCGGCGGCACCGCCCACCTTCCGGCTTCCAAAAGCGAAGCCAACCGCGCCCTCATCCTGCAGGCCCTGGCCGGCGGCGGCATCCTCGGCAACCTTTCCGACGCCCACGATACTCAGCTCATGCGCCGCCTGCTGGCCGCCGCGCCCGGTACCGACGTGCTCGACGCCGAGGACGCGGGCACCGTCATGCGCTTTCTCACGGCTTATCTCGCCGTCACGAACTGGTGCGGCCGCCTCGTCGGCACGGCGCGCATGCAGGAGCGGCCCATCGCCGTCCTCGTCGAAGCGCTCCGGCAGGCCGGTGCCACCATCAACTACCTGAATAACGAAGGCTTTCCGCCGCTGGAATTGGCTGGCTTCGCCAATGCGTCCGCCCGCGCACAGCCAACAGAGCTGGCTGTGCGCGGCGACATTAGCAGCCAGTACATTTCGGCCTTGTTGATGGTGGGACCCATGCTGCCCGGTGGGCTGCGCCTGCAACTTACCGGTCACATCGGCTCGCGGCCCTACATCAACATGACCGTGGCGCTGATGCAGCTTTTTGGCGCCGACTACTCGGTGGAGAGCGACACGTTTACGGTGCGCCCCGGCGCGTACCAGCCCACCGACTACACCGTAGAATCGGATTGGTCGGCGGCCAGCTACTGGTATTCGTTGGTGGCGCTGGCGCCCGCCGGCTCCGAAATCACGTTGCCGTGGCTGCGGCAGGCTTCGTTGCAGGGCGACCAGGCGATTGCGGGCATGATGGCGCATTTTGGCGTGGAAACCACCTTTTTGCCGGATGGCATTCACCTAAAACAGCAGCCGGTAGCAAAAGCCGCGCCCGCGCTGGCGTTTGATTTTACCGATTGCCCGGACCTGGCCCAAACCGTGGCCGTGGTAGCCGCCGCCCGCGGCATTCCGGTAGATATGACGGGCCTGGAAAGCCTGCGCATCAAGGAAACCGACCGCATTTTGGCCCTGCAAACGGAGCTGGCCAAATTTGGTGGGGGCCTGCGCGACTTGGGCGATGGGCGTTTTCGAGCCGAATCAAGCGGTTTTGAGGTGAACGGGCAGTCAGTCGCAACTTACCACGACCATCGGATGGCAATGGCTTTTGCGCCCTTGGCCATGTTGGGGCCCCTCACCATCGAGGCGCCCACGGTAGTGAAAAAATCCTACCCGCAATTCTGGAAGGAGCTGGCCAAAAGCGGCTTTACTACTACCGAAGCTGATTGAAATAAGCCGCCGATTTGCGTAGCCGGCTGCCGTACCAGCTGAACAGCTCGCCGTCGACAATTTCAACGGTTGCGCCAGGGCACATCTCCCTGAATTCGGCCATGTGCTTGTCGCCGAACGGATACGGCTCGGAGGACAGAAAAATGCGCTGGGGTGCGGCTTCGGCCAGCTGTTCGGCGGTTATTGCCGGGTAGCGCGTGAGGTGGGCGAAGGCGTTGGCGAATCCGGCGCGGCGCAGCAGGTCGTCGATAAACGTGCCGGCGGCGGCCACCATGTACGGTTTCTTCCAGATGAAGTAGGCGACCTTTACTACCGGCTCCGGGCCGTTTAGTGGCGCAAAAGAGGCGTCTATTTCGCCAGCCAGCGCGGCGGCTTCATCCTTGGCGCCGACAATCAGGCCAACCCTCCGTATCATATCCAATGCTTCCGGCAAAGTGCTGATGTCGCTTAGCCACACTGGATAATCAGCCGCCAGCTTCTCAATGCCGGCTTGGTAATTTTCTTCCTTATTGCCGATTATCAGGTCGGGCTTGAGAGCGGCTATTTTTTCGAAATCGAAGTTTTTGGTGCCGCCAATTATCGCGGTTTCAGTGCGGGCTTGGGCGGGATGAATACAAAATTTGGTGACGCCAACTACCTTCCCGGCCAGTCCTAAATCGAACAACAGCTCGGTTTGCGAAGGCACCAGCGACACGATGCGCTGCGGCGGAAACGGTACCGTCACGCGCCGGTCCAGCTGGTCGGTAACAGTGAGGGGCTGTCTGAACCGCGGATTTATTGGATTCATCGGATTGGTCGGATTTTGGTGACGATTCCAGACAAGAAAAAAATCGTTTAGGCTGCCGTCATCAAAATCCGACTAATCCGACCAATCCGCTAAATCCGCGGTTCAGACGAAGTAGCGGAAGTCGTGGCCGTCTTCGAGGCGGAGTAGGGTCTCGTAAATCAGGCGGGTCACGCTGTCCACGTCGTCGCGGTGTACTGTTTCAACGGTGGTGTGCATGTATTTGAGTGGCAGCGAGATTAGGGCTGCGGCCACGCCGGAGCCGGAGTAGGCGAAGGCGTCGGTATCGGTGCCGGTGGCGCGGGTAGCGGCGGCGCGCTGGAAGGGTATTTCGGTTTTCTTGGCCGTGTCGATAATGAGGTCGCGCAGGTTGTTCTGCACGGCCGGGCCGTAGGTAATCACCGGGCCTTTGCCGCAGGAAATATCACCCGCCGTTTTCTTTTCGTACATCGGCGACTGGCTGTCGTGCGTCACGTCGGTCACGATGGCCACGTCGGGATTGATGCGGTGGGCCACCATCTCGGCGCCGCGCAGGCCGATTTCTTCCTGCACCGCATTCACGATGTAGAGGCCGAAGGGCAGCTTCTTGTCGTTCTCCTTCAGCATGCGCGCCACTTCGGCAATCATAAAGCCGCCCACGCGGTTGTCCAGTGCGCGGCCCACGTAAAACTTCTCGTTCAGCACCGTAAACTCGTCCTCAAACGTGACCACCGAGCCCACGTGCACACCCATTTCGGCCACTTCCTCGGCGCTACTCGCGCCGCAGTCCAGAAATACCGTTTCGATGGTGGGCGCTTTGTCCTGTTCCACTTTGCGCACGTGGATGGCCGGCCAGCCGAACACGGCTTTCACAATGCCTTTTTCACCGAAAATATTCACCCGCTTGCTGGGCGCCACCAGCGGGTCGGAGCCGCCG
The DNA here is from genome assembly GCA_043738185.1 of Hymenobacter sp. Classification (GTDB taxonomy): domain Bacteria; phylum Bacteroidota; class Bacteroidia; order Cytophagales; family Hymenobacteraceae; genus Hymenobacter. The sequence continues at coordinate 12,703 of JAYSZD010000127.1, forward strand.
TTGCGCCGCAGGTACAGGTAGCCTTCCTTCGTGATGTAGTTCACGAAATAGGAAATCTCATCGGCGTGCGCTTCGATGACCACTTTATACTTCGCTTTCGGGTTAATTACGCCCACCACCGTGCCGTAGGTGTCTACGAAATATTCGTCGATATACGGCTTGATGTAGTCCAGCCACAGCTTCTGGCCTTCTTTTTCGAAGCCGGTAGGGGAGGGGTTGTTGAGATAGGATTGGAGGAATTCGAAGGACTCGGGACGCATTTTGGTGGAGTTATTTCGCACAGAGTTAAAAAGAGGGAAAGGAGTTAAAAGGAGTGAAAATAAAAAGTTCTGTGCAACTCCTTTTATCTCCTGTCAACTCCGTGCGAAATAGCTACAGCGGAATGTTGCCGTGCTTCTTACGTGGCATGGTATCCACTTTATTCTCTAGCATCTTGAAGGCGCGAATCAGCTTCTGGCGCGTTTGGGAGGGCAGAATCACTTCGTCCACGAAGCCGCGGTGGGCGGCGCGGTAGGGCGTGGCAAACTTTTCCTGGTACTCGTCTACTTTTTCCTGAAGCTTGGCGGCCGGGTCTTCGGCGGCCGCGATTTCACGTTTGAAAATGATTTCGGCCGCGCCCTTGGCACCCATCACGGCGATTTCGGCCGTGGGCCAGGCGTAGTTCATGTCGGCGCCGATGTGCTTGGAGTTCATCACGTCATACGCGCCGCCGTAGGCCTTGCGGGTAATCACGGTGATGCGCGGCACGGTGGCTTCGCAAAACGCATAGAGCAGCTTGGCGCCGTTGGTGATAATGCCGCGCCATTCCTGGTCGGTGCCGGGCAGGAAGCCGGGCACGTCTTCCAGTACCAGCAGCGGAATATTGAAGGCGTCGCAGAAACGCACGAAACGGGCAGCTTTAGTGCTGGCATTGATGTCGAGCACGCCGGCCAACACGGCCGGCTGGTTGCCTACAATGCCGATGCTACGGCCGGCCAAGCGGGCGAATCCGACCACGATATTCTCCGCGAAATTCTGGTGGACTTCAAGGAAGGAATCCGTATCGATAAGGCCTTCGATAACCTCCCGCATGTCGTAGGGCTGGTTGGCATTGTCCGGAATCAGGCGGTCCAGCACCGGGCGGCTTTCGTCGCCGCCGGCCTCGTAGGGCTGCGCGGGCGCAGTTTCCTCGCAGTTCTGCGGCATGTAGCTCAGCAGCTGCTTGATGTGCGTGATGGCGGCTACTTCGTTGGCGCAGCTGAAATGCGTGACGCCGCTTTTGGTCGAGTGGGTGCTGGCGCCGCCCAGCTCTTCGCTGGTGACTTCCTCGTGGGTCACGGTTTTCACCACGTTGGGGCCGGTCACGAACATGTAGCTCGTGTCTTCCACCATTAAAATAAAGTCCGTAATAGCCGGCGAATACACTGCGCCTCCCGCGCACGGACCCATAATGGCCGACAGCTGCGGGACCACGCCCGAGGCCAGGGTATTCTTGTAAAAAATGTCGGCGTAGCCGCCCAGGCTCACCACGCCTTCCTGAATGCGGGCGCCGCCCGAGTCGTTGAGGCCGATGACGGGCGCACCGTTTTTCATGGCCAGGTCCATGATTTTTACGATTTTCTCGGCGTGGGTTTCGCTCAGCGACCCACCAAAAACGGTGAAGTCCTGCGAGAAAACGTATACCAGACGGCCGTTCACGGTGCCGTAGCCCGTCACCACGCCATCACCGAGGTAGTGCTCTTTGTCGAGGCCAAAGTCTTTGGCGCGGTGCATCACAAACTTGCCGATTTCCTCAAACGAGCCTTCGTCCATCAGCAAATCAACCCGTTCGCGGGCAGTGAGCTTGCCTTTCTTATGTTGAGAGTCGATGCGGGCCTGGCCGCCGCCGAGGAGGGCTTCTTCGTTTTTGCGGGCCAGCAATTCGGTTTTGGATAGGTGGGCGTGGGCGTGCGGGTCGGGCATAAGTAGGGATAGGCGCGCGGGTGGGACTGGAGCGCGGAAGTGGGGTTCAAAGGTATGTAGGAACGCGCCTTGGCGCGTTCGGCGGCAGGCTTGTGAATGCCAAAT
>JAYSZD010000128.1:0-14731 GCA_043738185.1 Hymenobacter sp.
GCAATCCGGGGATTGTTGACGGGCGCAAAGCCAGCAAACGTAGCGTGGTCGAAGCCGTGGGGGTTTTGCACGGTACCGGTTTTGCCAGCCACCGATATGCCAAACTGCGCCAACGACGCCAGGTTGCCGGTACCGCCGTTGCCGTCCACTACCTGCACCATGCCGGGGATAATGTGCTTAAACAACGTGGTGTCGATGGCCGTGTAGTGCCGCTCGCGGTACTGGGGCAGCGGCCCGCCGTTGCCAATGCCGCGCACGAAATGGGGGGTATAGTAGTAGCCCCGGTTGGCAATGGTGGCCAGCACGTTGGCCATTTGCAGGCCCGTAATGCCAATTTCGCCCTGCCCGATACTCAGCGAGTACACGTTGCGGTAGCTCCAGCGGTGCTGGCGGTTCTCTTTTTTGTTGAAAAACTTCTTGTCGTAGAATTCCGGTGAGGGAATGAGGCCGCGCTTTTCCTGGCTCATGTCCACCCCCAGCTTTTCGCCGAGGCCAAAGGACTTCACCATTTTCTGCCACTGCCCCAGGCCGATGCGGGCGTCGTCGTACTTGTTGGGGGCCTGGCCGCGCACCACGGCCGCCTGCATCACCTGGTAGAAGTAAGGGTTGCAGCTTTGCTTAATGGCAATGCTCACGTTGCTGGGCCGTTCGTGGCGGTGGGTGCAGCGCACCAGCCGCTGATTGCACTCAAACGGCGTGTTGGGTGTGACCACCCCCAGCTGCAGGGCCACCAGTTCGTTCACCAGCTTAAACACCGAGCCCGGTGGGTAGGTAGCCATCAGCGGCCGGTCAAAAAGGGGCCGGTTGGGGTCGTTGAGCAGGGCCATGTAGCGGTTGCCGGAACCCTTGCCCGATAGCAGTTTGGGGTCGTAATGCGGAGCCGATACAAAGGCCAGAATCTCGCCCGTTTGGGGGTCGATGGCCACAATGGAGCCGCGGCGGCCGGCCAGCAGCTGCTCGCCGTAGGCCTGCAGCTCGGCGTCGATGCTCAGGTGCAGGTCCTGCCCCGCCACCGAGAGCGTATCAAACTCGCCGTCCCGAAACTTGCCTTTCTCAATGCCGCGCACGTTCACCATCTTGTACTGCACGCCGCGCCGGCCCATCAGCGTTTCCTCGTAGTAGGACTCCAGACCCGAGATGCCCACGTTTTCGCCGGGGCGGTACTTGGCGTACTTCGGCTTTTCAAGAAACGCCGGCGTGATGGCGCCCACGTAGCCCAGGGCGTGCGCCAGGTTGGGGGTGCGGTAGGCCCGCGCCATGCGCGCCTGAATGCGGAAGCCCGGGAAGTCGCCCAGCCGGTCGGAAATAGCGGCCAGGTCTGGCGTGGTCAGGTTCTGCACCACCGGCGAGGGTTTGTTGCGGGAGTACTTCTTGGCCGCCAGCAGGCTGCTACGCAGGTCTTCGAGGGGAATTTGCAGCAGCTCGCAGAACCGTAGCGAGTCGAGGCCCTTCACTTCGCGGGGCACCACCATCAGGTCGTACACGGGCGTGTTCTGCACCAGCAGCTCGTTGTTGCGGTCATAAATCAGGCCCCGGTACGGCGTCTGCACCAAGCGTTGCAAGGTATTTTTGTCGGCGGCCAACTTGTAGGTGCCGTCCATCACCTGCATAAAAAACAGCCGGGTAAGGAAGATGAGGGCCACCACCAAAAAGATGCCCTTCACTATATACTTACGGCCTTCCAGGTATTGCATTTATAACGGTTAATTATTAGTGGTTAACGGTTAGTTGGGAGGTTGTTCTTAGCGCTTTTTATGGTGCTGGTCAACAATTTCAAAAGCTCAATTGCGTCCGTTTACATACTATCGGCTTGCTCAGGAGAGAGGTAATCGGTGGCTGCGAGCAGTTCCAACCAATAAATTGTTTCGTTAATTTCTTTCTGTGCAATAGCCATCTTGTGAGTAAAATCGGCTTTGCTTTCCGCATGTTCGGCTTCCCGCATCATGCTTCCAACGGAAGTTTCACAGCGCAACAACTGCTTTGCCAGCACATATTCCTTCTTCACAGTCTGCAGAAACTGAAACAGCCATACAATGCGAATTGCAAACGCAAATGACTTTGCTTTCAGCATGTGCTTAATCATTAACCACTAACCGTTCACCGCTAACCGTTAACTCCGCCCGCGGCGCACGGGGAAGAAAAGTAGCTGCACAACCAACAGCGCCAGGCTGGTAAAGAGTGCGCTGACGAGCATTTTTCCCGTGGTGAGTCCTAGGTGGCGGAAACTGCCGAGCTCCAGCAGGAAGAATGCCGCGTGGTGCAGCATCACCAGCAGCACCATGTACACAGTGAACCACTGCCAGCCCATTTGGTGTACGTTCACCGAGTCGGCGCTGTCGTAGCCATCGCGTGGCGTGAGCAGGCGCAGCACCCAGGGCCGCAAAAAGCCCAACAGCACCGCCGCCGCCGCGTGCAGCCCACCCGTATCGTAGAAAACATCGACGGTGAGCCCCAGGCCAAACGACAGCAGCAGTTGCACCACAATGGGCGTGCCGATGGGCAAAAACAGCAGAAAACCCAGGTAGAAAAAGCACCACCCCAGGTCGAACAGCACCAGCCGGCTAATCAGCAGCACGTGCACGCCCACGTAGAGGGCGAAGCGCAAGACCTGGACGAGTAGAAACCGGAGGCCGCTCATGGACGCGGGGCTCCTTCCCGTGGCATGCCCGAGCGGGCTTCTACGGTGTCGCGCTCGGCTTTGGGCCGGCTGGTCACCACGTACACGTAGGTTAAATTAGCAAAATTGACCCCCAGTTTCACACGCACCGTCCAGAAATTTTTGTCAGCTTCTTTTACAAATGAATCGATGGTGCCAATAAAAACGCCTTCCGGAAATACCGTATTGTAGCCCGACGTCACCACCGTGTCGCCCTTCAGCAGCCGGGTCTCGCGCAGCACGTTATCGAGCACGGCGTGGGTGGGGTCGTCGCCCAGCCAGCGAATGGTACCGAAGGTGCCATCGCGCTTTATTTTTGAAGAAATGCTGGTTTTGGAATTCAGCAAACTCGTGACCGTAGCGTAATGCTCAGTCACCACTTTCACCCGGCCCACTACCCCATTGGCTGCAATCACCCCCAGGCCGGGGCGCACGCCATTGGCACTGCCCACGTTCAACGTAAGGTAGTTATCCACATTCCGAAGCATATTGTTGATAACTCGGGCCGACACAAGTGGATAACCCGGTTCCTGGGCCGCAATTGCCTGCTGCCCCAGTAGCAGCGTGTCGGGCCGAGCGGCGGGGCGCTGGTAGCGAACACGCCGCAGCGAATCGGTACGGGCCGGGGGCAGCGCCACCGAATCGGCTTCGCGACCCGTGGTGTCCGGCGGGTACAGCTGCTGCCGCAAGCTGGCGTTCTCTACCGCCAGCTGCTGGTTTATTTCTGCCAGTTGGAAATAATCTGTTATCTGCATGCGGCGCTCTAGCACTACGCCGGTATATTTATTAGCCGAATTAAAAAAAGCCGCCCGCTGATACGAATTAGTGGTAATGAATAAATACAGGCTGACTACTTCCAGCAAGACGAAAACCAGCACCCCACGAAAGCGAAACAGGAAAAGGAATAAATTCCGCACGGAGGTTTAATTCTCAATTGGTAATTAATAACTAGTAGTCAAGAATTACTCCGGCTTGAGGAAGCGTATGAAAGATTCGCCAAGCCCCATCCATTAAATTCTTAATTACTAATTATCAATTGCTAATTATTTAAGTAAGAAGCACGCCTTTGAAAGCTTCTATGTCATTAAGGGCCTTGCCGGTACCGCGCACCACGGCGCGCAGCGGGTCCTCGGCTATATGAATGGGGAGCTTGGTTTTGGCAGCCAAACGCTTGTCCAGCCCGCGCAATAGCGCGCCGCCGCCAGTGAGGTGAATACCGTTCTCATAAATATCAGCCGACAGCTCTGGCGGCGAAATTTCGAGGGCTTTCAGTACGGCCTCTTCAATTTTGGCCACCGATTTATCGAGGGCGATGGCAATTTCTGAGAAGGTCACTTTAATTACTTTCGGAATGCCCGTCATAAGGTCGCGGCCGCGCACTTCGTGGTCGGGTGGCGGCACGTCGAGTTCGGTAAGGGCGGCACCCACTTCAATCTTGATGCGCTCGGCCGAGCGCTCGCCGATGAGCAGGTTGTGCTGCCGGCGCATGTAATCCAGAATATCCTGGTTGAAGACGTCGCCGGCCGTTTTGATGCTTTGGTCGCACACGATACCCGACAGCGCGATAACCGCGATTTCGGTAGTACCGCCGCCAATGTCGATAATCATAGAGCCCACAGGTTGCTGTACGTCGATGCCGATGCCGATGGCGGCGGCCATAGGCTCCTGAATCATCCAGACCACCTTGGCTCCGGCGTGCTCGGCGGAGTCACGAACAGCGCGTTTCTCCACTTCGGTGATACCCGACGGGATGCAGATGACCATGCGGTGCGAGGGCTGAAACAGCCGGTTCCGCGTGTCAATCATCTTAATCATGCCCTTAATCATTTCCTCAGCAGCATGGAAATCGGCAATTACCCCGTCCTTCAGCGGTCGGATGGTGCGAATGTTGTCGTGCGTTTTTTCGTGCATCTGCTGGGCCTGACGGCCCACAGCGATGACTTTGTTGGTGGTCCGGTCCTTGGCAATAATGCTCGGCTCGTCCACCACGATTTTGCCGTTGTGAATGATGAGCGTATTAGCCGTGCCCAGGTCAATGGCTATGTCGCTCGAAAAATTAAGAAAACTAAAGAAACCCATTGCGTTAGCTGCGATAAGGAGAAGCTCCGGCGTTGGCCAGGGCAGAATAATGAGCAAAGGTACGGAAGCTTTGGGCGGGGGCTAATTATAACTTCCGGGCCGGCCCACACGCCCCCCCTTTTTTAAGGAGGGGCGTCAGTTGTTCTGCCTAGTGCTTGAAGTGACGCACGCCGGTGAGCACCATGGCCATGCCCAGCTCGTCGCAGGCCCGGATGCTGTCGGCATCCTTAATAGAGCCGCCGGGCTGCACCACGGCGCGGATGCCGGCGGCGCCGGCAATCTCCACGCAGTCGGGGAAGGGGAAAAACGCATCGGAGGCCATCACGGCACCGTGCAGGTCGAAGCCGAAGGCGCGGGCCTTTTCAATGGCTTGCCGCAGGGCATCGACGCGGGAGGTCTGGCCCACGCCGGAGGCCAGCAGCTGGCCGGCATTGGCCAGCACGATGGTGTTGCTCTTGGTGTGCTTGCAGATTTTGCCGGCGAATTCCAGCGCGGCCGTTTCCTCGGCGGTGGGAGCCGACTGGGTCACGGTGCGGAAGTCGGCCGGGCCTTCGCTCTGGCGGTCGGCGTCCTGCTCGATGATGCCGTTGAGCAAGGTCTTAACCTGCTTGGCGGGAAACTGCACGGGCTTTTGCAGGAGCAGAATGCGGTTTTTCTTGATCTGCAACACGGGCAGCGCGTCGGCGGCGAAGCTGGGCGCAATCAGCACTTCAAAAAACAGCTGGTTCAGCTCCGCCGCGGTGGCCGCGTCCACTTCCTTATTCACGATGATGACGCCGCCAAATGCCGATGTCGGGTCGCAGCTCAGGGCGTTCACGTAGGCATCGTGCAGGGTGGCGGCCTGGGCCACGCCGCAGGCATTGGTGTGCTTGAGAATGGCGCAGGCGGGCGGGCCTTCGGCAAATTCCGCCATCAGGGCCACGGCGGCGTCCACGTCCACCAGGTTGTTGTAGCTGAGCTGCTTGCCGTGCAGCTGGTCAAACAGCGCCGACAGGTCGCCGTAGAAGGTGCCGGCCTGGTGGGGGTTTTCGCCGTAGCGCAGGGGCGTGGCGGGCTGGGCGCTCAGGCGCAGGGCCGTGCCGGCCACGGCAGTGTCCTGGGCGAGGTAGCCGAATATTTCGGTGTCGTAGTGCGAGGTGGTGGCGAAGGCGGCGGCGGCGTATTGGCGGCGGTCTTCGAGGTCGGTGGCGCCGTTTTTGGCGGTCAGCAGCTCAGCCACGGCCTCGTACTGGTCGCGGCTGCTGATAACCAGCACGTCGCGGTAGTTTTTGGCAGCGGCGCGCAGCAGCGAGATGCCGCCGATGTCAATTTTCTCGATAACGTCGGCTTCTTCGGCGCCGCTGGCTACGGTTTCTTCGAAGGGGTACAGGTCCACCACCACGAGGTCGATGGGCGGAATGCCGTGCTGCTCGGCCTGGGCGAGGTCGCCCGCATCGTGGCGGCGGTGCAGAATGCCGCCGAATACTTTCGGGTGCAATGTTTTCACACGGCCGCCAAATACCTCCGGGAAACCGGTCAGGTCTTCCACGGCGGTTACTTCGGCTCCTTCGTCTTCCAGGAATTTCTGAGTACCGCCGGTGGAGTACAGCGTGACGCCGTGCTGCCGCAGCACCTGCACCAGGGGCGCCAGCCGGTCTTTGTGATACACGGAAAGCAACGCGGCGCGAATAGGACGTGACGACATAAAAAGAGCGGGAAAGCAGGGCACTATTGCCGCCGCGAAGGTACGGACCCGGTCCGCCGGGGACCTAGTCCAGCCAGTATGGAATTGTGACTTCGCACCCGCATCGCCGGTAATTGGGCCATTACTGAACACTGGGGGGCATTTTTCAGTATAGCTTATTCCCTTTCGCCTGTTTCCTGAATGTATGTCGGCCGCTTTTCTACTTCCCGTCAGTGCAGAATCCCACACGACCGTTGAGCTAGCTGAGTCGGCGGTAACGCAGGATTTCCCCCGGCTGCTGGCCAGCCCCGCGCAAGCCGAAGCGGCGGCGGCCCGGCTGGCACCCCGGCTCTTTGCGCAAGCCGGCGCGACCGACGTGGTAGGCGCGTTTCCTACCCAGGAATTTGAGTGGCTGCGCGCGGCGGGCCTGCTCACGGCCATGCTACCCGCCAACCTGGGCGGAGCCGGGCTGCACACGCCGGCCGCCACGCATTCACTCCTTAAGATATTGCAGCACATTGGGCGCGGCAACCTGGCCGTGGGCCGGGTTTTCGAAGGCCATTTTAATGCCCTGCAGCTCATCCAACAGCTGGGCACCGCGGCGCAGGCAGGACGTTACGCGGCAGATGCCCGCGCCGGGCGCCTGTTCGGGGTTTGGAACACCGAGAACCCGGCTGAAGGCGTGCACCTGGAGCCATTAGCTAACGGCCGCTACTGCCTGCGCGGGGCCAAAACCTTTGCTTCCGGCGCGGGTCACGTGGCCCGGCCCCTCATCACGGGGGCCTTGCCCGATGGGCAGGGCTGGCAGCTGTTTGTGCTGCCGGCCGATGCCCGGTTGCCGGTGCTGGACACATCGTTTTGGCGGCCGCTGGGCATGCGGGCTTCGGCCAGCTTCCGAGCCGACCTGACCGGGCTGGAGTTGGAGCCCGAGGACCTGATTGGCCCGCCCAATGCCTACTATCGGCAGCCCGCGTTCAGTGGCGGTGCCATTCGGTTTGCCGCCGTGCAGCTGGGCGGGGCCGAAGCGGTGTTTGAGGAATCCCGGAGCTTCCTGCGCAGCCTGGGCCGCACCGACGACCCCTACCAGCGCCAGCGGCTGGGCGAAATGGCCATTGCCCTCGAAAGCGGCCGCCAGTGGCTGCGCGGCGCGGCCGAGCACGCCGCCCGCCCGGGGGCCGCCACCGCCGAAGGTGCCGAAGCCACCGTGGCCTACGCCAACATGACGCGCACGGCCATCGAAACCATTAGCCTCGACATGCTGCAAAAGGCCGAGCGCTGCGTGGGCGCCCGCGGCCTCCTTCAGCCCCTGCCCTTCGAGCGCCTGCACCGCGACCTGACGCACTACCTGCGCCAGCCCGCCCCCGATGGCGCCCTGGCCGATGTCGGCCGGTTTGTGCTCGATGGCAAGAACTTTGAAGCTTAGGCAACTACTGTTGCCAATGCTTATCGCCTCGAAGGGGTCCCGTGAGGTTGGCGTCAGGGCGTGATTATACAATTAAAAGTTCGAGGACCCAGTTGCTGATGTTGTCTGAAACCGCGCTTCTTTTTTCCGCTTACCCTGTTCGGGAGGCTAGCTTCGTGGCCAGCCTGGGCGCTACCGTAGTCATTGCCCCGCACCCCGACGATGAAGCCCTGGGCTGCGGTGGGCTGCTGGCCCTGCTGCACCAGGCGGGCACGCCCGTAGCGGCGGTGCTGGTGAGCGACGGCAGCATGTCGCACCCCGCGTCCGGGCTGTTTTCCGGTCCGGCGCGGCGGGCGGTGCGCGAAACGGAATTTCGGCACGCCCTGACCATTTTGGGAGCTGATGCTACGGAGCCCCTTCTGCTGGGTTTACCCGACGGCCAGGTTCCGGCCTCCGACGAGGAGACCGGCTTTGCTGCTGCGGCAGCTCAGCTGCGCGGATTTCTGGAGCGCCAGCAGGCGGCTACCGTGGTGGTGCCGTGGCGGCGCGACCCGCACCCCGACCACCGCGCTACCAGCCGGCTGGTGCAGGTGGCCCTGGCCGGCATGGCGCATGCCCCGCGCCAGCTTGAGTACGTGGTGTGGGCCTGGGAACGCGCCGCCCCGGCCGACCTGCCCACGGACGCGGATAAAGTGGCCGGGTTCAGGCTGGATATTGGGGCTGTGGTGGGGCAGAAGCAACGGGCCATCGCGGCGCACCGGTCGCAGGTGGCGCCGGGGGTGTTTACAGACGACCCGGACGGGTTTCTACTTTCGGCAGAGATGCTGGCGCATTTTAGCGGTCCGCACGAAGTATTTTTTGAAGCCCTTTCATTATGAATGAAAATCAGCCCAACACCTTGCCCCCGGAGTATTTCGACCAGGTGTACCAAGCCAACCGCGACCCGTGGGGGTTTGAAAGCAGCCCGTACGAACGGGAAAAGTACGCGGCCACCCTCGTGGCGCTGCCGGGCGCGCACTACCCGGAAGCGTTTGAAATCGGCTGCTCGCTGGGGGTTTTAACGGCCCAACTAGCCCAGCGCTGCGGTAAGCTCCTGGCCGTGGACGTGAGCGAAGCCGCCCTGGCGCAGGCCCGACAGCGCTGTGCTGGCCTGCCGCACGTCACGGTGCAGCGGATGCAGGTACCTGAGGAACTCACCGACCAGCAGTTCGACCTGATTCTGGTATCGGAAGTGGGCTATTACTGGTCGGCGGCCGATTTGGCGCTGACCGCTGAACGTCTCATGGGCCGGCTGCGGCCGGGCGGCCAGCTGCTGCTGGTGCACTGGACGCCCCCGGTGCACGACTACCCCCTGACGGGCGACGACGTGCACAACCATTTTCTCGCCAACGCCGGGGACGGCGGCCCGCTGCGCCACCTGGCCGGGCAGCGCCACGAAACGTACCGCCTCGACCTGCTCGAAAAACGTTAACAGGCATTGAATTGAGGGAATAAAGTTCATCAAAAAAACAACCACAGCTGGTGGGTAGCTTTGCTCCATTGGTGAACCCAGCGTTGCGGGCGTGGCCGTTGCCACCGTTTTGCGCACTCGTGGGCCGCCTTACTTAGCCCCGCTCTCCTATGCGTTTTCTTCTTATCGCCGCGTTGCCGCTGGCCTTGCCGATGGCCGTGCAGGCCCAGGCTCCCACCGCCGGCACCCCCACGCTGGCTCCGCTCACCGTCGAAAAAATCATGCGCGAGCCGGCGCAGTGGGTGGGCGCCTCGCCATCGAACGTGTATTGGGGCGAAGATGGCCAGCGCATTTACTTTAGCTGGAACCCCGAAAAGGCGCGGCGCGACTCGCTTTACAGCGTGGCGCCGGGTGGCGGCAAGCCACAGAAAATCAGCCTGCGCGAGCAGCGCGCCCTGCCGGCCAGCCGTGGGCAGTACGACCAGCGCCGTACCCGCAAAGTGTATGAGAAAGACGGCGACATTTACCTGCTGGACCTGAAAACCCAAAAGGCCCGGCGCGTGACCAACACCGCCGAACGCGAAACCGAGGCCGATTTTGCCCTGCTCGACCGCGTGGTGAGCTACACCCGCGGCGGCAACCTCTTTACCTGGGAACCCGCCACCGGCGAAACTACCCAGCGCACCGACTTCCGGCGCGGCCCCCGGCCGGCGGGCACCGACCTGAGCCCGGCCGAGAAATTTCTCAAGGCCGAGCAGCTGGCTTTGTTTGAAGTCATTCGGCAGCGCGAACAAGACGTGAAGGCCCGCGAAAAGCAGCAAAAGGCCCTGGCCCAGCTGCGGCCCAAAGCCATTTACCTGGGCACTAAGACCGTGGAAAACCTGCAGCTCAGCCCCGACGGCCGCTTTGTGACCTATTCCATTCAGGCGGCGCCCGACAAGCAGAAGGTGGCCATTGTGCCCAGCTTCGTCACGGCATCGGGCTTTACGGAAGACATTTCGACCCGCACCAAAGTGGGCGCGACCCAGACGGCCTACGAAATGGGCATCTACGACATTGGGCGCGATACCACGTTTGTGCTGGGCTATAAGGAGCTGAAAGGCCTGGACGAGCTACCGGCTTACCGCAAGGAATACCAACTCACGGCCAAAGCGCCCCAGCCCGCCGACAGCACCAAGGCCAGGAAGGAAAAGAAGCCCACGGAAACCCGGCGGGTGGTCCCGTTTCGGCCCATTTGGTCGGACAATGGCCAGCGGGCTTTTCTGGTAATGCGCGCCGCCGACAACAAGGACCGGTGGCTGGTATCGCTGGACCCCGCCACCCAAAAAATCAGCCTGCTGGACCGCCAGCGCGACGAGGCCTGGATTAGCGGCCCCGGCATTGGCAACGGCGGCGGCAACGTGGGCTGGCTGGCCGACAACCGCCGCGTGTGGTTCCAGAGCGAAAAGTCGGGCTACTCCCACCTGTATACCGTGGATGTGACTACGGGCCAGAAAAAGGCCCTCACCAGCGGCAAGTTTGAGGTGCAGCAGGCGCAGCTCAGCCAAGATAAAAAAACGTGGTACCTCATCATCAACAAGACCAACCCTGGTGAGCAGCAGTTTTTCCGGATGCCGGTAGAAGGCGGAGCCCTCACCCAAATCACGACCAAGCCCGGCGCCAGCGAAGTCACGCTCTCGCCCGATGAGAAGACCCTGGCCGTGCGCTACAGCTACGCCAACAAGCCTTGGGAGCTATATGTGATGCCCAACAAGCCCGGCGCGGCCATGCGCCAACTCACGCACTCCACCACCACCGAATTTGAGAGCTACCCCTGGCGCGACCCGGAGATTATTACCATCAAGGCGCAGGACGGGGCCGAAGTGTATGCGCGGCTGTACCGACCGACCATGCCGCAGGTCCAGGGCCCAGCTGTGATTTTTGTGCACGGCGCGGGCTACCTGCAAAACGCGCACAAGTGGTGGAGCAGCTACTTCCGCGAGTACATGTTCCACAACCTGTTGGTGGACAAAGGCTACACGGTGCTTGATATCGACTATCGGGGCTCGGCCGGCTACGGGCGCGACGTGCGCACCGGCATCTACCGCTACATGGGCGGCAAAGACCTGAGCGACCACGTGGACGGTGCCAAGCTGCTGGCCGAGAAATATGGCGTGAGTCCGCAGCGCATTGGTATTTACGGCGGTAGCTATGGCGGCTTTATCACGCTCATGGCCATGTTCACCCAGCCGGAAGTTTTCAAGGCCGGAGCCGCGCTCCGCTCAGTGACGGACTGGGCCCACTACAACCACGGCTACACCGATAACATTCTGAATGAGCCCTACCAGGACAGCATTGCCTATGCCCGCTCCTCCCCCATCAACTACGCAGCCGGTCTGAATGGCGCGCTGCTCATGTGCCACGGCATGGTGGACACGAACGTGCATTTCCAGGACATTGTGCGCCTGTCGCAGCGCCTCATCGAGCTCAAGAAGGAGAACTGGGAGTTGGCTGTGTACCCCGTCGAAGACCACGGCTTCGTGGAGCCCAGCTCCTGGACCGACGAATACAAGCGCATTCTCAAGCTTTTTGAAACCAATCTAAACTCCAGTATCACAACGCCTTCCAGCCTAAAAACGGAGAAGTAGCCAGTCTGCGGATAACCTCAGACTGCGACAGCCACTTTTGTTTTCTGGTTGAGCAGGGAAGTTGCCGATGCCACGCGGCTGGCTGCTTGAGCCGCCTGAATAAGCACCGGCAATTCCCGCAACGCCAGTGACAGCGGCACCAGCGTTACGCCAGCCTTCGGAGCAGTCGCCAACACCGTTTCCCACAGCTTGCCGAAGGTGGCGACTTGCTGCACCAGGGCTTGCAATGCTGCTGCTGCCATGCCCAGACGCGCGGCCAACGCAGTGTTGCGCTGCAAGGCCTGGCCAGCCCAGTACGCCCGCAGCTGACGCCGCACCTGCCACAGAGCGGCCAGCTGGCGGGGGCTTTCCACGTGCGGCTCGCGATGCTGCTGGCTCATGTTCACCCACTCACGCAGCTGCCACGACAAACCTACTTCCACTCGCCCTTCGTGGCGCGCCGAGGTGAGAACCTGCACCTCGGGGCTGTGGCGCAGCTGTAAATCGTGCCGGCGCAGGGCCTGGCACAAGGCCTCATCTTCCAGAAACCGCACTTCGGGCAAGCCGCCCACTACCCGGTAAGCGCGGGTGGTGAGGGCTAGGCTGGCGCCAAAATGTTGGTGATGGCGCGGCCACGGGTCCACCAGATTGGGGTCAACCAAGTCTTCAAGGCGAGCGCAGAGCAGACGGTAAGCAGTGTCGCGGGTTTGCAGTCGGCGCAACGGCTGCAGTTCCTCCCCGCTGATTTCGGTGAGGATGCGGCCGCCCACGGCATCGGCGCCCGCCGCTATTTCAGCCTGAATGGCGGCCAGCCAGGTGGGGGCAACGCAGGTATCGGCATCGGTGCTGGCAATGAGACCACCGGGTGCCCCCACCTGCTCCAGCCGCGCACAAGCCTCGTCCATGAGCAGGCGCCGGGCGCGGCCCACGTGGGCCCTGGCCGGCGGGAGGCACAGTTCGGCTACGTGCAGCACCACTTGCGGAAAAAACCGCGCGTGCTGGCGCACCACGGTAGCCGTGGCGTCGGTACAGTTGTTGGCCAACACGAGTACTTCAAAGCAGCCAGCGGGCAGGGGCTGGCCATGGACATCGGTTTGGGCAGCCAAGGCGGCCAGGGTAGCCGGCAGATTAGCGGCCTCGTCCTTAGCGGGAATGATGACGCAGACTTGCAGTTCAGGCCGAGGCGGCGGCAGTTGCCGCTGAATCCGCGCCACATCGTGCCACCGACGCGGGGCTACGGGCGGGAAGCAAGCTGCTGGAGACGGGGTAGAAGCAGTAGCCTCGTGAGAGCCGAGAAAGCGGGCAGGCGCAGCGTGGTTCATCGGAGCCGTGTACGGCCGGCCCGATTAAAAAGATGGCAGCACCAGCACCCTGAGGGCACTTTTTCAGGCTTATTCTCAACCGTGGCAATCTGCTTTTACTCTGACGTCCAACCCATTTAGAAAATACGGCTTGCCTCAAAATATCTTACCAGACCACATTGAAGCTCATTTCCTGCAAAAGGCTCCCCTGCTTGCAGAGGAGCCTTTTGCAGGAACTACCAGCCTGTGAAGTTGGCTTAAAACGCTTCGCCGATGGCGAAGAGGATGCCAGGTTTGCTGCCCGTGCCGCCCGCATAGTCGAGGCGCAGATTTACCCGGTCGCGCTGCAAGAAGTTGAAGCGAATGCCCGCGCCCCCGGCGTACTTGGTATCGCTGAGGGCAAACTTGTCGATGTATTGATTCACGTTGCCCACGCCACCGAAAACGGCCGCGTCGATGCGCCAGAATAGTTTCTGACGCAACTCGGCCTGAAACATCACCATCTGCCGGTCGCGGAAGCGCTGCTCGTAGATGCCGCGCAGCAGGTTGGCGTTATTGTAGAGCGTGCCGCCCAGGTTGGCCCCGATGCCAGCCAGCTCCCGAAACGGTACGTCGCCGGTATGAAACTGCCCCAGAAACTGCATGGCCAGAATGGTCTTGGTGGAGCGAATGGGCTGGAAGTGCCGCGCATCGAGCTGGTAGCGTACGAAACGGTAATCGGACCCCAGGCCCGTACCATTGAACGTAGCCCCAAAATCAAGCAGACTGCCGCGGAAAGCTGCCAAGGGCACATCACGGGTATCGTAAGTTATAACCGGGCCCAAGCCGGATACGCGGGTTTTCTGCCGCTCCCGGTCCGTCACGCGCAGTTCGGTGTTGAAAATATTGGCACCGGTTTCGTCTACATTAGTTAGCGGGGCGTCAACTTTCGAGATGTTGGTCAGGCGGTACTGAGCGCCGAAGAAGAGCTTGGGCGCAATCTGCTTTTGGAGTCGCTGATTAATGATAAATAGCTTGTAGGACGTCTCCGACTCGTCAGCACTCCGGGAATCCGGGCCTTTGCCGTAGTAGTACAGGAGAATATCGTAGGCACTGATTTCCCCATTAATGTAAAATTTCTCGCCCGGCGTGTAAACCGAATGCACTAATTGTAGCAAGGATTGTCCTTCGGTAGTGGTCCAGTACTGCGCGCGGGCATTGGAAGGCCGCGTGAGGGTATCGGCCGAGAAGCGGCCACTCAGCAGCCCGCCCAAGCCGTAGCCGAATCCGGTTTCGGCCTGGTAGAACAGCACCGGAATGGGAATCAGCGTGAGGGTTTTGTTCTTGCCTAACTGCCCGAATGAGCGGGGAGCACTGGCCTGCGCGGCCAACGGAGCAAGACCAGGAACAGTTGCAGGGGCCGCGTAAACAGAATCGGGGGGGGCGGCCGGCTGGGCGGCGGCCGGCAAAGCCAGCCCGGTTAGAAACAGGGCGGCGAGAGAAAATCGCATCAGTGCGGTAATGTAAAAGGGTTGAGTTTTCTTATCAACGGATTAAGCCCGCTTACGGTTGGAGTCCACTCCGCTTTCGCTGGT
>JAYSZD010000129.1:0-2150 GCA_043738185.1 Hymenobacter sp.
TTCAGCGCATCACGGTCCAGCTTGTCGAGCACGGGCTGCACGTAGGCGGCGGGCACGGCCAGCACCAGCCAGTCGGCTTCTTCCACCGCATCGGTCAGGTCGGTGGTCGGGTACACGCGGTTCAGGTCGAACTGCACGGCCGACAAATAGCGCGGGTTGTGGCGGGTGCGCAGCAGGTGCTGCACATCGTCCTTCGAACGCAGCCACCAGTCGAGACGGGCGCCGTTTTCGCTGAGAATTTTGGTGAGTGCGGTGGCCCAGGAGCCGCCGCCCAGCATGGCAATCTTTTCCAAATTGGTTGGGCTTATCGATTAAAAAACTAAAAACGTCGTGCGGAAGCAACCGGTACTGCGCTGCTGCAATAGCCAAGTTTACTTGCACCACCGCAGCATTCCGGCCACCTCCGCACGACGTGCGACTCACAGAAGCCAACGCTTAGTCGTCCGCTTCGGGCTCCTCTTTGAGCGCTTCCTTGTTGAGCGTTTTGGCGTCCTTGATGTCCACCAGGGCCCCGTCCTTCAGGGTTTTGGCCACGGCCCGGAAGGGGCCGCTCACCACCTGCGCGCCAGCGGGCACACCAGTCAGGATTTCAATGCTCTGAAAGTCGCTGATGCCGGTTTTCACGGGCGTGAGCACCGCCTTGCCGTCTTTCACCACGAACACTACTTCCTGAATCTCGGGTTTGGGTGCGCCGGCCGCAGCTTCCGGCCGGTCGTTCTTGCCCTCGCCCTGGCCCGCTTTCACCGCCGCCGAATCCGAACGGGTGGTTACCGCGGCCAACGGCACGCTCAAGGCACCACTTTTGCGGTCTGTCACGATGTCGACCGAAGCCGTCATGCCGGGCCGGAACGGCACGATGGTTTTGCCACCCACCACGCGCTGCAGGTGGCGGTAGCTCTCGGGCAGCAGCTGAATACGCACTTCGAATTCGGTCACGGCCTCGGCCGTCAGCGCGTCTTTGGCCGTGTTAGCGATGTTGGTCACCAGGCCCTTGAATTTTTCACCCCGGCTGCTGTACGCGTCCACGTCCACGTCCACCGAATCGCCGATGTTCACGTTGTTCACGTCGTTCTCGTTCACGTTCACCCGCACCTCCATGTTGTTGAGGTTGGCGATGCGCATCAGCTCGGTACCGGCCATCTGGCTCGTGCCCACGACCCGCTCGCCCTTCTTCACATTAAGCTTGCTGATGGTGCCGCTCACGGGCGCGTAAATCGTGGTTTTATCGAGGTTGCGGCGGGCTTCATCCAACGAGGCCGACGCCGCGTTCACGGTGCTTTGCGAGGCCCGAATGGACTGACGGGCGCTGTTGATTTCCTCCTGCGAGGCGTTATAGGCCGCCTGGCTGGCTTCGTAATCGGCCTGCGAAATCACCTTTTGCTTAAACAGCGAAGCATTGCGACGGTACGAAAGCTCGGTTTGCTTGGCCGAAGCCAACAGCTGCTGCAGGCGGGCCTGGGCCTGGCCCACATTGGCGCGCTGGGTGCCCACCTGGGCATTTTGCACGGCCACCTGCGCCTGGTAGTTATCCGGCCGGATGCGCAGCAACAGCTGGCCCTTGAGCACCGAATCGCCTTCCTGCACGTACAGCTGGATGATTTCGCCGGAAACATCGGGCGAGATTTTCACCTCCGTTACGGGCTGCAGCTTGCCCGAGGCGCTCACTTTTTCAACGATAGTGACGGGGCCGGCTTTGGATACCAGCACTTCCACCCCAGTAGGCTTGCCCACCCACCCCTGTTTTTTGGCCACGGTGTACGCCGCGAGTGCGACCACAAGCACGCCCACGAGAATGTAGAGTATACGGTTGTTTTTCATGTTTGAGCTTTTGGCTAATTGCCGTCAGGCATTAGCTCATGGAAATTAGCTGTTAGCCTTTGGCTACTAGCTGTTAGGGTATGAATATCTTTCGGCGAGGGAGCTAATAGCTAGCAGCTAGTAGCTAAAAGCTTACAGAGCCAGCGGCTTGCCCTGGTAGAATTCGAGCACCTTGCGGCGGAAGAAGAATTCGTACTTTGCCTGAATCATGTCCGATTCGGCAGCCGTGAGGTTATTGCGGGCGATGTTGAAATCGGTGCCGTTGAGCAAGCCGTTATTGAACCGGATTTCGGCGTTGCGGAAAGCCAGCTGCAGGGCTTCCACCTGGCGGG
>JAYSZD010000130.1:0-2148 GCA_043738185.1 Hymenobacter sp.
GCCGGGCTGGGCATCCTTGAAGTAGGCTTGCGCCTGGCCGTTGGTCAGGAACTTGTTGTAGAACACGTCCGACACGTCCATGGCCGGCATCCGGCCCCACTCCTGCCGCACCTTATCCTTGAAATAGCCGGCGGCCAGGGCCTCGCCGTAGCTCTGGGTGGCGCCCTTTTTCACAGCGTACCATTCGCCGGCCCGCTTGAGGTAGCGTAGCACCTCAGCGGGCGACTCGTCGGTCCAGTCGGAGAGCAGCAGCACGTGCTCCTGCAGCGCGGAATTACTTTCTCTGGGCTGAATAACCAGGGAGCCATACATGCCCAGTTGCTCTTCCAGGCCGTGGGCGTGGTACCAGTAGGTGCCGTGCTGGACGAGCGGAAAGGTGAATGTGTGCGTGCTGCCCGGCAGGATGGGGGCTGTGTTCAGGTAGGGCACGCCGTCCTGGGCATTGGGCAGCACTAGGCCGTGCCAGTGCACAGAGGTGGCGCCTTTCAGCCGGTTGTGCACCCGCACCACGGCCGTGTCGCCCTCGGTAAAGCGCAGCGTGGGGCCTGGCAGCCGGCCGTTGATAACCACGGCCGAACGGACTTTGCCCGTGAAATTGACCAGCGAGTCCGTCACGTACAAATCGTACTCCACCCGCTTGCCGGCGCGGGCCGGCCGGGGCGCAGCGACGGAGGCCGCCTGGATGGGAGCTGGTTTGGTCGGTGCGGGCATGGCCATGCCGGGCATGGTTTGGGCCAGCGCAGGGCCGGCCGCCAGCAGCCAGGCGGCTAAAAAGAAAAGTCTCATTCGTGGTTATTCTCTGTTTTGGTAGCTAATGCGCCGCAGTCCGGCTTTGCTGGAGCAGCCAATTGATTTTGGTCATGCGGTGCATCTGGTCGTAGGCAGTCAGATTGCCATTTACCAACTGCGCATCCAGCAGGTCGTGGAAGCGGTGGTTGTTCGGAAAGGCCTTTTTGACAGCCAGCAGCGTCAGCGGCTGCAGGGGTGCTTCAGCACTGGGGTTGAAGAAGAGCTGCTCCCGCGCCGCGCCCGTGTTTTTGCCGGCTACGGGAAGCTCCACTTTTTAGAGTAGCAGCTCCTCGCCAGGGTTTAGAATGGGATAGTGACGGTTGTCGGTGGCAAACCGATACTCGCGCCCATCGCAGTCGCGGAAGCCGAACAGGCTGTTTTTGGCCATCCGCTAATCCTTGCCCCCATGCGTCACCGTGACACAAGGCTTGCCGCTGAATTCGTGCAGGCGCAGCTTGTGGGTTTCGGTTTTGCAGTTCACGCCCAGCATGAGGCGATGGCCGCGGAAGTCAGCCGCCGACCTGTAAAGCCCGCTGCCCAGCCGGGCAGGCTGCCCCTTGGCGCCAGTGGCAACGGCGAACAGGCTCAGAAGAACGAAAAGGTCGATTTTCATAGCGGAAGAGAAAAAGGGATGGCGGGAAAGCTTGGTATTGGAGCCATCTGGGTCAGGCCAAAACGAAGCTTGCCGGGCCCCAGGCCAACAGCCTGGGGCCAGCTCACATTTTCATGTCGCCCATCTTGTCGCCGGCCTTGCCCTTCATCATGGGGCGTTTGGTCGAGCCGGGAGCCATCGTCATTTTGCCGTTCTTCATCATGCACTGGCCCTCTTTCATCTTCATGACGGTGCCGTCCTTCATCTTGCAGGTGCCGTCGGTCCGGCACACCGAACCGTCACGCATGGTCACGTCCTGGGTCATGGGCATCGACTTGCCATCCTTCATCATGGTCATCTTGCCGTCTTTCATCATGCAGTAGTCGTGCGAAGACTTAGCTGCTGATTTGGAGGCTTTGGGGGTGGTTTGAGCCTGGGCAACGGGAGCAAGCCCGGTGAGAAGTAGCACAGACAGGAAATAAGGGAGCTTTTTCATGGTTGGAGCGAATAAACAAGAGGTGGGTTTGGGCCGAAAGCAGCTGGTGCCACTGGTTGTCGGGCGGGTTTGCTACCGGCGTAAAAAGCGGGTGCGAAGCACAAAAACGGCGTGAACAAAGGTCGGGGGCCGTAAAAACCATCGGCATGATGTTTAACGGCCTGGCAGGTGATTCTCATCATATTGCCTGACCCCACGGCCGCTGGTGGCGCGGCGGCTGGTAGCTCTGGATGTGGGGTCCTGCCGGTTGAAGCAGTGGCCGGAACAAAAA
>JAYSZD010000131.1:0-2147 GCA_043738185.1 Hymenobacter sp.
GGCTGCACCGCCACCGCGCCCGCGGCGGGGTACATGGCCTGCACCCGGCTGGTGAGCTGGCGGTTGTGCCAGAACACATACGCCTGCCAGGCCACCAACGCTAGAACCAATACGATTTCAATTAGAAGCATAAATCAGAGAACAGAACCACATAGAAGGCTCTTCAGGTCTTACCACTGCACAGAATGGGAGCGTCATGCCTTGACTACGCTCGGCATGACGCTCCTTTACGGTCCATCGGCCGCCTAACGCAGCGCAATTTCGGCTTTTTGAACCACGTGCCACGTGTCTTCACGCTTTTCCAGCGTGCCCGCCAACAGGTTGGTGATGGTAGTGAACTGCTCGGTGGGCGGCAGCTCAAACGCAAAAAACTCCTTCAGCTCGCGCACCCCGTTGCCAATGATACGCGACTGGTCGGCCTGCGGGCTGAATGAGTACTGCGCCGTGCCCGCCTCGGCGTGCGCCAGGGTGATGAGCAGTGGCATTTGCGGCAGCGGGTTGGGGCTGAGCTTGCGGTGCTCAATGCTGGGCACGTCGGGGGCTGGCGCGTAATAGTGTACGGGGCCGTTGGAAGCAACAGGTACCGAAGCGCCACTCGTCTCGGCAACTACCTCTGGAGCCGGGGCAGCGGATGGCGGCACCGAGGCCGGACCGGCGCTGGCATCAATCAATTCCTGAATGGCGGGCGGCGTCGAAGTCGGAGCCGACCATTCAATGGTCTGCCCGGTTTCCAGGGGCTGGTTGCCGCCAGCGGGCGGCACGGGGGGCGAAGTTGGGTTCATAGCAGCGGGACGGGGAGGCACCGCAGGCCAGCCACCAGGCGGGTGGGCCGACGCGGAACTGCGGGGATTAGAATTGTGCTTGTTCTTCTTGCCCGAACCCGCCGATTTGCCAGCGGGCTTCGGGACCGTGCCCTGCACTTCGCGCAAGGACTGAAACGACACGCCCTTGCCGGCACTTTCAGCAGCTGGCAACGGCCCAGTGGGAGCATCTGCGGCTGGTGGGGAAGCTTGGCGCACGTTCTGCGCCGGTCTTTTTTGAAGGGGTTCTGCCCGGATTGCCGGCGCAGCAGGCACCACGGCCTCCGCAGCAGTGGGCTGCTTCGCCCGCCGGGCCCATAGCCAGGCACCCAGCACGCCAATGCCCACGCCACCCAGCACGGCCCATACCG
Source organism: Hymenobacter sp. (assembly GCA_043738185.1). Taxonomy (GTDB): domain Bacteria; phylum Bacteroidota; class Bacteroidia; order Cytophagales; family Hymenobacteraceae; genus Hymenobacter. The sequence continues at coordinate 1,172 of JAYSZD010000131.1, forward strand.
TGGTCCAGTTTGAGGTGGGCCGGGCGGCCGCTTCCGTAGCTGCCAGCGCTGTCGAGTCAGTAGCGGCACGAGACACGATGGGGCCGGCCCCTGGCTGCGCCCCCGCCACTGAGATACCACCCAAAGCCAGCAGCAAAACCAGCAGCAAAGCGAGCAGCAGCAGCGGCCGGCTCCCCGTGCATGGGAAGCCGGCCAGCAGTGGCAACCGGCCCGACCCGGGCGGGCTAATTATGCGGCTGCGCGTCATGAAGCACCTTGGATAACTCATACAGGGCGTTTTTGAACGGCAGGAAGAACAGCGTTTCGGGAATGGTATCGCCGTCGCGCAATACCTCGCCATACTGCTGGCGGTACAGGTTGAAGGAGTCGCCGAGGTGGCGGTCCAGTGTGCCCATCACCAGGCCGGGGTCGTTTTTCACGCCCAGGTCGGCTTGCAGACGCTTCACTTCGGGGTCTTCGAGCAACAGCTGCAGGCAAGCGCGGGCATTGGCCAACACGGCCTGCTTGATTTCATCAGTCACTCCCGAAGCTTCGAGGTGGTGTTCGCCTTTGTCGGCTTGCGGAGCTTCGGGGTCGGGCAAGATGCCCACGGGGCGCACCAGGGGCGGGTCCTGCGGAATCTGGCCGGTGGCCAGCACACCGCCGTTGGCGGTGGTCTGCTTGGGGTCGTCGGCGAGCTTGATGCGGAAATCAGCCGGCACGGTCTGGCCGGTGGCTTTTTCCATGATGAGGCGGGCCAATTTCTCCACCGGCTGCAGGTTGGAGCCCGCCGCCAGCAGGCGCACGTAGAGGCTGCCGCGGCCCGTGAAGCACAAGTAGCGCGGCAGCTGCTGGCCGTTGGCCGCTACCACTTGCGCCACGTGGTAAATAAGCGTGCCGAAATGCAGGTAGAACAGCACGCGCAGGTGCTCAGCCCGCAGCAGCCGCTCGCTGAAGCCCAGCAGCTGGTCGTAGTTGAACAGGAAGCTGGCCACGT
>JAYSZD010000132.1:0-5273 GCA_043738185.1 Hymenobacter sp.
GAGTCCGTCGACCTGGCTGCCCTCGTGGAAGGCGTGCGTCTCGACCTGAACGGCCTGGTCACCAGCACCCAGCCCCAACTGCTGGTCGACGTGGCCGGCTGCCCCCGACTCACGTTTGCCCCGCGCCACCTGCGCAGCATCGTCTACAACCTGCTGAGCAACGCCCTTAAGTACCGCCACCCGGCGCGCGAGCCCGTGGTGCACCTGCGCTGCAACTCCACTGCAACCACCGCCGTGCTAGAAGTGGAGGACAACGGCCTCGGCCTCGACGAGGGCCAGCAGGGCCGGCTCTTTGGCCTGTTTCAGCGCCTGCACACCCACGTCGAAGGCAACGGCGTGGGCCTCTACACCATCAAGAAAATTGTCGAAAATGCCGGCGGCACCATTACCGTGCGCAGCCAGCCCGGTGTGGGCACCGCCTTCACCGTGACCTTGCCCGTACGGGCCTAGCCATTCGACCCCGTTCTTGTTCCAGGCCTACGTCAACCCTTCGAAACCAAGTCCCTGAACCAGGTTCTTGGTTGCCGAATCCGGCGTGTACCCACCAACTGTCCGGCCCAGGCCATCCGCCTTGGTGGACTCATTCGAATTTATTACCCCAACTCTCGGCCAGGGGTAGCGGTTGTAGCGCCACATGACAACTTCCCCTTACCACGCGGGCGAACGGCAGCTGCAGCGGCGCCTCGGCGAGGAGCAGATGGCCGACCGCCACGCCCCGGCCATCCGCCCCAACATTCCCGCCAGCGTCGCCGCGCAGCTCCGCCAGCAGCCGCTGGTCATCGTCAGTTCCCAGGACGCCAGCGGGCGGGTGTGGATGTCGGCGGTGCAGGGGGCGCCTGGCTTTGCCCGCGTCCCCGAGCCCACGCAGCTGGCGCTGGACCTGGCCTTAGTCGTACCAGCTCACGAGGATATCTTGTGGCCCAACCTGGCCCAACAGCCGGCAGTGAGCCTGCTCTTCATCGACTTCCCCACCAAGTGGCGGTTTCGGGTGAACGGCCGCGCCCGGGCCGCCGCACCCGGGTGGGTGGTCGACATAGACCAGGCCTTTCTCAATTGCCCCAAGTATTTGGCCGACCGTCCCGCCGCGTTGCCTGGGGCCGGCGTGGTTTCGAGGGGGCCGCGCACCGCCGGCCCGGATGCCCCACCGGACTTGGCCGCGTGGCTGCGCCGGGCTGATTCGTTCTTTGTCGGCAGCAGCGACGGCGCCCAGGCCCTGGACACGGCCTACCGCGGCGGCCCGGCCGGCTTCGTGCACCTCGACGCCGCCGGCAGCCTGCTCGTGCCCGACTACGCGGGCAACAGCATGTACAACTCCTTGGGCAACTTCGCCCTATGCGCCGCCGCCGGCCTACTGTTTCTCGACCCGGCCACCGGCCGCGCCCTGCAGCTTTCGGGCCGCACCGAGGTCCTCTGGTCCGACGGGACGGGCCCAGCGGCCCCCACCGGCGGCCCGGGTCGGCACTGGCGGTTCACGCCCGAAGCCTGGGTGGAGACCCCGCTACCAGTGTTGCTGCCGTTTTGCTAGCCCTGAACTGGCAAACGGAACAAACGCGCTTCCCAACCGTCGCTCTATTGACGCGCATGGCTACCGCCCCCGGTACGCTTTGGGCTCAGTAGCCCTATCATTTCGCCAACATTCCCTCATATTCCAGCTTGCCAACGCGGCCTTCTGGCGCGGCTCACCCCGCTACAATCCAGCCTGACCGTAAATTGGGCGACTTATCGTTCCGCCGGAACCTTCCCGGCGGGCACCGATTGTCTGCTGTTTTCAACCTCCTCTGCATGATAAAACTCTCCAGCGTGCTCCTGGTCGACGACGACCCGGCCACCAACCACCTCAACGAACGCCTGCTCAAGCAGCACGGCGTGGCCGACCAATACCTTTCCGCCAACGACGGGGCCGAAGCCTTTACGGTCCTTGAACAGCTCGCCGCCCAGGCCAACCCCAGCAGCCCCGTGCTGGTGCTGCTCGACGTGAAGATGCCCGGCATGGACGGCATGGCCTTCGTCGAAGCGTACAAGCGCCTGCCCGAAGACCGGCAGCAGGCCGTGGTCATCGTCATGCACACCGCCACCATGAGTTCCGTCGACCTCGGCCGCATCGAAGCCCTGCCCATCGCCGGCCTCGTCAGCAAGCCGCTGACCAAGGAAAAGCTCGACACCATCCTCAAACTGCACTTCCATCGCCAATTTCCGGCCGCCTGATTCGGCCAGTCTGGTTTCTTTAAATACGAACGAGCGGGCCATCTGGTCCGCTCATTTTGCTTCTATCCGGCACCTTCACGCGCGGCCGGTCCTTATCCCTCCGAGCGGGTACCAGCCTGCAAGCTCCTCCGCACTTGTTCACTCGTTCTCGATTCACAACATTTTAAGGCTGCGGGCAGTACAAGAGCCACCCGCTGCCCTGGGGTTTCCACGAGCGGTGTTATCCGGATGCCCAGCCTTCTGTTTGCGTTTTCCGACCGGTGCTTAGCTGAAAACGCCCCAGCAGAACGCAGGTTCCTCGCCAGCTGAAGCTGCCCCAGCGGTCCCGGCCGCACCATTACCCGCTGCAAATCCCCACGGCCGCCTTCCCGGCCCAGGTCCCCAACCCGCTCGCCTGTCCCTTCCCCCGGGCCGGTGTCCAAACAGGCGCGTTGGTGGCTGGACCCATGCGCGAGCGGTCCAATATTGTTCGGCGCCCGCCTTTTTTTTCCCACTTCCGCATGTCTTCCGCTTCGGCCATTCCGCCGCCCTCCTCCGTTGCCGACCTTCAGGCCCTACTTGATGTTACTCTTACCGCGGTGGCCCTCTTGCGCCCCCGCTATGGCCCCGACGGGACCGCCGTCACCGACTTTGCCGTCGAGTACCTGAACCCGGCCGGCCAGCAGCTGCTCGGCCAGCCCGAACGGCCCGAGGCATCCTTCGCGACGCTCTTCATCAATGCCAACGAAAACGGCCTGTTTGCCTTCTGCTGCCGCGTGTTCGCCACCGGCGAGCCCGGCCAGTTCGAGGTTCACCACGCAGCCGATGACCCGGACAAAAGCTACCACGTGGCCGCCCGGCGCCAGGGCGAGCGCCTGGCCGCCAGCTTCACCAACGTGGCCGGCGAGCCGTGCACCGACGTGGCCGCGGCCCTGCGCGTGAGCCAGGCCGCTGAAACCGCGGCCCGCGCCGACGCCGAGCAGCAGCGCGCCACCCTGGCGCGCTACCTCGGCCGCACCCACGCCGCCATTTGCGTGCTGCGCGGCCCGGACCAAGCACTTGACTACTGCAACCCCACGTTCGAGCGGCTCTTTTCGGGCCGCCCGCTGCCAGCCGGCAGCCCGCTGGCAGACGTGTTTCCTGACGCCTTGCGGCCCGGCCTCGCGGCCCGGCTGGCGCGCGTCTACCGCACGGGTACGTCCTACTTCAACGTCGAGCGGCCCCTGGTGCTAGAGCCCGTCGGAGACCAGCCGGCCGGCACGCATTACTTCACGTTTTCCTTCGACGCCTATCAGGAAGAGGGCCGCACGGCAGGCGTGTCCATCTTCGCCTACGACGTCACAGAGGCCGTGCTCGCCCGTCGCCACGCCGAGGTCCTGCAGGCCGAGGTGCTGACCGCGGCCCGGCAGCAGCTCGACGAGCGCGACACCTTCCACGAGGTGTTCGAGCAAACGCCGGCCCTTGTGGCCCTGGTGCGCCAGCCCGGCCACTGCTTCGAGTACGTCAATCCCGCCTACCAGGCCTTGTTTCCGGGCCGAGCCCTCGTGGGCCGCGACATGGCCGTGGCCGTACCCGAATTCCAGACCCAGGGCTTCATCGACCTGCTCGACCGCGTATACCAAACCGGTGAAACCTATTTCGGTGCCGAGGTGCCCTTTTCCGTGGCCCGAACTGACGGTGGCCCAGCCCGCCGGGAGTACTACAACTTCACCTTCCAGGCCTTCCGCGAAGCCGGCAAGGTGGCGGGCATTTCCCTCTTCGCCTTCCACGTAACGGAGCAGGTGCTGGCCCGGCAACAGCTCTCGGTCGCCAACCAGGCCCTCACCGAAAGCAACGACCAGCTCATGCGTACCAACGTTGACCTGGACACGTTCATCTACACGGCCTCGCACGACCTCAAAACCCCCATTACCAACCTGGAGGGCCTGCTCCACGCCCTGCGCGAAGAGTTGCCCGTATCCTTGCTGGACGCCCACTACGTGCCCCCGCTGCTCGACCGGATGCAGGGGGCCGTGGACCGCTTCAAGCTCACCATTGCCCAGCTCACCGACTTCACCAAGCTGCAGCGAGCCGACGCCCAGCCCGCCGTATCCGTCGACCTGGCCACCCTCGTGGCCGACATCCGCCTCGACCTAGCCCAGCAGCTCACCACCGACGCCCGCCTCACCGTGGAAGTCGCCAGCTGCCCGCGGGTGTCCTTCGCGCCCAAGCACCTGCGCAGCATCGTCTATAACCTGCTCAGCAACGCTCTCAAGTACCGCTCCCCCGACCGGCCACCCCTGGTCGAGCTGCGCTGCCGCAGCACCGAAAACGGCCCCGTGGTGCTCGAAGTGCAGGACAACGGCCTCGGCCTGACCGACGCCCAGCAGGGCAAGCTGTTCGGCATGTTCCGCCGCCTGCACGACCATGTCGAGGGCTCGGGCATTGGCCTCTACATGGTCAAGCGCATCGTGGAAAACGCTGGCGGCACCATCGCCGTGCAGAGTTCGCCTGGTGTGGGCACTACCTTCACCATTACCCTTCCCGCGTCCGCGGCACGCTTGCCCAATTGACGTCAGCGTTTTAATTTTGGGTGTAGACCGCCTCTATCCTTTCCTCCTGCTATGCGGAAAATACCCACTATTCTGTTGGTCGACGACGACGAAACCACCAATTTCCTCAACCAGCGGCTGCTGGACCGCCTCAACGCTTGCGACCAAGTGTTCGTGGCCGGCAACGGCGAGCAGGCCCTGGAAATCCTGGCCCGGTCCACCGGCCCGTTCAGCTCCACCAACCCCGTATTGGTCCTCCTCGACCTCAACATGCCCGTCATGGACGGGTTCGAATTTCTCGAGGCGTTCCAGGCCCTGCCCGCTGTGCAGCAGGAAGGCGTCGTCGTCGTCGTGCTCACCTCCTCCCTGAGCTCCCAGGACCTGAACCGCGTCGACAACCTGCCCATCGCTGGTTTCCTCAGCAAGCCCCTGAACCAAGAAAAAGTTGACGCCCTGCTGGACATTCACTTCGGCCCACTGGTAGCAGCCGAATAATATCGCCACCCACGCATTCTACTAAATCAAAACGAGCGGACCGGGCAGTCTGCTCGTTTTGAT
>JAYSZD010000133.1:0-5270 GCA_043738185.1 Hymenobacter sp.
CGAATGGAGACTTCGGCCCGAACACCTCGTAGAAGTTCAAGCCGTGATATCCGGGAGCGGGAGTGGTGAAGGTCGGGAAGCGGCCGTTGCCCCAGTCGAACGTGCCGGCGTCGACGATCACGCCGCCGATCGACGTTCCGTGTCCACCGATCCATTTCGTCGCGGAGTGGACGATGATGTCTGCACCGTGCTCGATGGGGCGCGCCAGATACCCGCCTGCGCCGAAGGTGTTGTCGACGACCAGAGGCACGCCATGTTTCTTTGCGACTTTGGCCAGCGCGTCAAAGTCAGGGACGTTGAATCGCGGATTGCCGATGGTCTCGACGTAGATCGCTTTGGTGCGGTCGTCGATCTTCGCTTCGAACGCTGCGGCATCGTCGCCGTCGACAAAGCGGACTTCGATGCCGAGGCGGGCGAAGGAGACTTTGAACTGGTTGTAGGTGCCGCCGTAGAGGTAGGCCGAGCTCACGAAGTTGTCGCCGGCCTGCAAAATGTTGTTGAGGGCAATGAACTGGGCTGCCTGCCCCGAGCCCGTGGCCAGCGCGGCCACACCGCCTTCCAAGGCTGCCACGCGCTGCTCGAACACGTCGGTAGTGGGGTTCATCAGGCGGGTGTAGATATTGCCGAACTCTTTCAGGGCAAACAGGTTGGCACCGTGCTCGGCGTTCTTGAATACGTAGGAAGTGGTTTGGAACAGCGGTACGGCGCGGGCTCCGGTGGTGGGGTCGGGCTGCTGGCCGGCGTGGAGCTGAAGGGTGTCGAAATGCAGGGGCGAAGCGGACATGGTGAGATGAATTATGAGTTGTGAGTGATGAATTGTGAGTTGCTGGTTGGTTGCTGGTTAGCGGTGGAGCGTAAAAACCAGCAACCAGCAGCAGACAACCAGATTAGAGCTGGGCCAGGGCGGCGAGCAGCACGGCCGGGTCGGGGCGCTGCTTGAAGTTGGCTTCGGTGGCGGCCCAGGCAATGGTGCCGTCCCGTGCAATCACGAACGTACCCGTGAGCGGCAGTTCGCCGCTGTCGTCGCCGTTGAAGGTGGCCAGGTCGATGCCCACGCCGTGCAGCGTGTGGTACACGGCATCGCCCACCTGATAGGCCAGCCCGAACTGCTTGGCCACGGTGTTGCCCAGGTCGCTGAGTACCGGGAAGCGCAGCTCTTTTTCCTTGGCCGTGAGGCTGGTCAGGTCCGGCGTCTGGGGTGAAACTGCCACCAGCGTAGCATTAAAGGCCTTAAATTGGGCCAGCGCCTGGTTGTAGGCCCGCAGCTGCACGTTGCAATAAGGGCACCAGTTGCCGCGGTAAAATACCAGTACGACCGGCCCGGCCGCCAGCAGTCCGGCCAGCGCAACCGTTTGGCCCGCCGCGTCGGGCAGGCTAAAATCGGGAGCCGTCTGGCCGGCCCGGAGGCTGTGCCAGGCTAGGCCGGCGGCGCGTACGGCGGCAATGCCAGCATCGATGGTCTGGCTGGCGGTAGCGGGCAGTACGGTAGCCAGGTGCTGGGCCGTAGCGGTCAGCTCTGGCTGAATGGAAGCGGGAGCGATGAGCGTGGACATACGAAGTCGAAAAAAATATCTATTTGAGGGAGAGATACTTCTTCGAGGGATGCGGCCCACACAGGGCGGCAGTCTGGCGCGGCGCGCGGCGGCCCATAGCCACACTCAGCGCGTTCGAGGCACCCGCGGGGCCACAACGGGCACCAGGCGCAACGGCATTCCCACGAAGAAGAAAGAGAAGGTTATTAAGCCGCGCTCAGGCTAGCAACAACACGGGCGACAACAGCACATTCGAATTTGCGCCGGACAAATTCGCGCTGGACACGATGCCACGCTCCGGCCGCCATCGGTCGAAACGAAGAAGCCCGAAACCGAGGTGCACAAAGCAGCCGCAGCAGTCGGGAAGAGAAAAGCAGGACGTGAGGTATTTTCCATGGCACTCGAATCATCTGTCCCAGTGCGGCCGAAGTCGCAGGCGGGTAGGAATTGGCACCTTTCATTTTGTGAAGGTTGCCAGTGGGTCACGGAGCCTATTCTCTCGCCACTTCTGTATAAAACTTAAAACTGCCCGCCGTTAGCAGGGAGTACCGGGTTGGTAAGGGCAAATGTAAGCGAGAATTTTTTGGATAGGCAAGCGCGTCGGTAAAAATATTTTTTTTCGGAGCCTAAACGAACCTGCAAAAAAGCGCGCCGCGCCATGCTGAGCAAAGCGCGAATCGGCTTCTGCAAAACCGCTAAAACACAAAAAAGCCACCCTGAAACAGAGTGGCCTTTCTCACCTTTTTTCTGCAAAAAAGTACCTAGAGACTAGGTAGGGTCAACACCTGGCCGACTTCAATCAGGTCAGGGTTGTTACCGATGATGGCCTTGTTGGCCTCGTATATCTGTGGCCACTTGGCGGCATCGCCGTAGTGGTTTTTAGCAATTTTAGAAAGCGAATCACCGCTTACTACGGTGTACGAATCACCAGCGGCAACTGGATTGGCAGCGTTGCCAAAAAAGTCGGTTGCGCCGGTGCCGGTTTTCGCGGCGGGCTCTACGGGCTTTTGTTCGCCTTTGTCGTTGAGGAAATCAAGAAGTCCCATGAATGGTTTCAAATTAAATGAAAAAATAGCTGACTGGCCGCAGCCAAGCCTAACAAAACAACTATACGGGGCTGTCGAAGCGGGGTTTCGTTCTAAACTCTTTTGCCTGTGGGCCGTAAGCCGACGAGCCCATGCTTTTGGGTTTGGCTATTCTTTTCTTTCACACAAAAATTTGTTCCGATGAAAACCAATTCCCTCTTTTCGCTTCGTTATATCGCCAGCCTGTTGCTGCTCATGTCGCTGTTTGTGACTGCCTGTGGCAGCGACAAAGGCAAGGTAGAAGGCGTCAACATGCTGTACGGTACCGACAGCAAGGTATGGAAAACTGCTAAAGAAACCGATGCCACCGGCGATAAAATGACGCAAACCGACGCGCAGGAGAACGAGGAGTTGCGCATTTTCGCCAACGGCACCTACAACATGACTGGTGCCAGTGGCGCGGTAATGGGAAAATACACCTTTGACCAGGCTGGTAAATCGATTACCATGACGCCCGACGGCTCGGCCACGAGCAACACTTTCGCCGTGGAAACCCTCACCGACGACAAGCTCACCCTAAAGTCCGCCGATGGCTCGGCCCTGATGCTGGAAGCTGAGTAATCGCATACTTCTCACAAGTAGAAATGCCCCGAGCCGCTATGGTTCGGGGCATTTTTTGTGCCGAAAGCGGAGCAAATGAAAGAGGCGCCAGCGCAAATACCTGCTAGCTTGCAACCTCATACTGCGCGGTTCAATCCTACTGCTGAATCCTTGCTCACTTGCTCCTTTCCATGCGCTCTGTTTCCAGATACGTGCTTGCCCTCGGCCTTTTATGCGGGCTGATTTCTACTCCAGTAAGAGCCCAGGCACCCGCTGCCATCCCGATGCACGCGCTGCGCAGCATCGACCCCGCCGATACCAACTTTGAGGATTTAGAATTCCTGACCCGGGAAATTGGGCCGGCGCGGGTGGTGATGCTTGGCGAGCCCACGCACGGCGAAGGCAACGTGTTTGAGGCGAAGATTCGTCTGGTTCGCTTTCTGCGGGAGAAATTGGGATTTACCACGCTGGCTTTTGAGAGCGGGTTCTACGATTTGCACAAGGCCCAGCAGGAGTTGGAAGCGGGGAAGTCTACGCAGGAAGCCTTGGACAACAGCGTGTTTCCGATTTGGACGAGCACGCAGGAGTTTCAGGCGGTGCTGCCGCTGCTGGGCAAAGGCAAACTGCGCGTGGCTGGTTTCGACCCGCAACTGACCGGCGAATACAGCGAGACGCTGGTGGAAGAGATGGAAGCGTTTCTGGCCTCCGAAAAAGGCGCTGCCACCGTCAACTATGACTACCTTGAAGAGGTGGTGAGCTACATGGGCGAGCATTACATTTTTCAGCCGGGCGCTTCTTTGCCCTTGTTCGAAAAGGAGCTAGACAAAGCCACGCGCCTCGCCGGCAAAGCAGCCGCGAGCAGCAACCCCCAGCGCCGCGCCGAAGCCGCTTTCTGGCAGCAGTGCCTGCGGAGCTTGCTGGCTCAGGGCCGCAACTACGCCCTCAACAAGCCCGGCGAGAAAACGGAAGCCGAATTCAAAGCCAAAGACAGCAACCCGCGCGATGCCCAAATGGCCGACAACCTGCTGTGGTACCTCAAGCAGCACCCGCGGGAAAAGGTGATTTGCTGGGCGGCACTCCCACATTTGGCCAACAAGGCCGAGGTGCTGGCTAATGCCGAAATGAAGGAGTACCGGCCCATGGGTCGCACCGTGAAAGCCGCCCTTGGCCCCGACCAAGTGTACATTTTGGGCACATTGGCTGGCGGAGGCAGTCACGGCGCTTTTGGCCTGAACGTGAAGCTTGTGCCTGCGCCGGCCGCCGGTTCGCTCGAAGCGGAGCTGCTGGCCCAACCGGCCGACTACGCTTTCGTGAGCCTGAAGCATGATGCTCCGGGGCAAATATTTACAACCTATGCCTTTGAATATGAGCCTCTGGTCGGCCCGTGGAGCGAAGTGGTGGACGGATTTCTGTGGCTGCGTGCCGTGAACCCGCCCCACCCCGGCGCGGCCGCTCCCGCGGCCGATACCGCCCCAGCCGATGCGGAAACCGCTGCCGGGGCGTCGCCGGGCCTGCTGAAATCGGCCATGCGGCCCCAATGTGTGCGCACCGCGCAAGCCGGCGCAGCCGCCCAAATGGTGCGCGGCCAAGTGCTCGACCGCAAAACCAACGCCCCGGTACCGTATGCCTCCGTATCGGTGCCCGCTCGGGGAGTGGGCACGGTGGCCAATGGCGAGGGTCGGTTTGCCCTGGCCGCACCGGTGGGCAGCATGCTGCAAGTCAGCAGCGTGGGCTACGCCACGGTCATGCTCAAGCCCCAGCCCGGCGGGGCGGTCCTGACGGTGCGGCTGGTACCCGCCGCCACCGAGCTGCAGGACGTGCAGGTGCGTGGCGAAAGCCTGGACCCCCGTAAAATCATGAAAAAAGTGCTGGCCGCACTGCCCGCCAACTACGAGCCGAACGACTACGCAGCGGCGGTATACACCCATCGCCGCATCAGCAATTTCGATACGCTGAGCTACGAAGCGGAGTACGTGAGCCAGGTGTTTGAGCCCGCCGGCTACCACTGTTTTGGAACTGAGAAAGACCGCGCCGCGGCCGTGCCACAGGAGCAGCACCGGATGCTGGAGCTGCACGAATTCAGGGGCAAAGGCCGGCCTACGCTGTTCCGGGC
>JAYSZD010000134.1:0-2139 GCA_043738185.1 Hymenobacter sp.
CGTGCCGACTGGGGTCGAGCCTCTGGCTCGGGCTAGAACAACGGCCCCCGACGGAACCAGAACCCGAGCCGCAGGCTCGAACCCAGTCGGCACGCGTCTGAGACGCGCGCCAGCTGAGACGCGCGCCAGCCGACGTTCTAACCGCTAAATTTACCCATGCTTTTCACCCTCGCCACCGCTACCCCCGCCGACGCCCCACGCCTCACCGCCCTGGTGAACAGCGCCTACCGCGGCGACGCCTCCCGCCAGGGCTGGACCACCGAAGCCCACTTGCTCGACGGCCAGCGCATTGACGAGGCCGGAATGCGGGAAATGCTGGCTGTGCCCGAAGCCGCCATGCTGCTTTGCCTGGGGGAAAACGACGTACTGCTGGGCAGCTTTTACGCTCATCCCAGTGGCCAGCAGGTGTACCTGGGCATGCTGGCCGTGACCCCCACCGCCCAGGGTCAGGGCGTGGGCAAATTCCTGATTCGAGCCGCCGAAGAATACGGCCGGCAGCACGGCTGCACCACGAGCAAGATGACCGTTATTTCGGTGCGGCCCGAGCTTATCGCGTTCTACGAGCGGCTGGGCTACCGCCTCACCGGCGCCACCGAGCCCTTCCCCACCGACCCGCGCTACGGCATCCCGAAGCAGCCCCTGACGCTGCTGGTGCTGGAGAAACCACTGCGCTGAGCGGCCAGAAGCTATGCCACTAAAGTGCGGTCTCAGTTGCGCCGCACGCTTATCACGACGCTTTTGGGCTGTGGTCCAGAGTTACGTTTTGGATGGGGCGCCACCGCGTGGAGCACCACCAGGTACCGGCGCCCGTCGGCCTGCACCGTGGCCGAGTCTTGCCGGGGGCTGAGGCCGGACAGTTTTAGCGTGAGAGCCTGCGCGGTACCGTTTTCGCCGCGCACCGTGAGCGTGGTTTCGACCTCGCCGGCCCAGATGCAGGTCACGTCTTCGGGGCAGCGGCTGTCGCTGATTTTATCGACTGTGACGGTGAGCTCCGGCGCCCGCTGGCTGGGGAAGGCGCCGCTTTGCTGCTGGTGCAGCGCCACCTGCTGGTTGAAGGGCGCACCGATGCGGGGAGCCACGGATTCGTCCTTTTGGCAGCCCGTGAGGCACCCAAGGAAGGCCGTTAAAACCAGGAGAAATTTCATAAAAAAGGAATTAACGTAGAGACGCTGGCCAGGTACGGGGAATTGTAACGTTGGCCGCCGCCGCCGCCCAATGGTTGCGTGCGCCCGCCGCTACATCCGAATGGCCTTTTAGCCAACAACCCTCGTAAGCAATAGACTTGTTCCTCAATTAAACTTCTCAATAACGTCTGTCGTGCTTCATCTGGCGTCCGCTCGTCGAAGCATGACAGACGTTATTCAATTTTTCTTGTTTAGGAACAAGTATAATGAGTCAGCAAGTACGACCGCAAATAATTGAAGACCTGGTGCTCATCCCAGGTCTTGTACCTTGTTGGTCAGTCCTCCCATCAACCAAGCGCTATGACCAATACTCCCCTGTCCGAACTTGAATTGGCTCTACAAGCCGATACTCCGCCCGCCGAAGCCCTGCAACGCGCCCTCGAACTGGTAGGCCAGCACCTGCGCGCCGACCGCTGCTTTCTCTACGTGCGCGACCCGGCGCGGGGCCGCGGCCGCATTGCCCTGGTCTGGCGCCTCGACGAGGCCGTGCCCGACCCGCGCCACGACTGGCAAGCCGACACCGGCGACCTGCCCCAGGAAGACCCACTCTTTCGCGCCGCCCTGGCCGCCCAGCCCTCCGTGTTTGTCGAGGACGTGACCGAGGCCGGCCCCGGCGTGCTCAACCAGGAGTTTGAGCGCCGCACCTTCGGTCACCGCGCCCTGGTACACGCCCACATCACCGAAGGCGAGCAGCTGTGGGGCATTCTGCAGCCCTGCGTCTTCGGCCACCCCCGCCACTGGACCGCCGCCGAGCGGGAGTATGTGGAAGGAGCGGTACCGCTGTTGCTGCCGGTGGTGCAACGGTATGTGCGGGAAAGTTGATGGGTGGATTGCGGGCGTTTAGGCTTATTTGAACCACCGTTAAAGTGAACCGCTTGGGCATGGGATTGGGTACGCTGGAGAAAGGTTTATTCAGCAGCCAAAGGCGGGGGAAGGGGGTAGTTGGCGCGCCACC
>JAYSZD010000135.1:0-2137 GCA_043738185.1 Hymenobacter sp.
GGCACGGTCACGGTGAGCTGCGTGGCCGAGTTCACCGTGAACACCGCCGGCAGCCCGCCGAAGCGCACGCTGGTGGTGCCCAGGAAGTTCGTGCCCGTCACCGTTACCAGGCTGCCCTGCGGCCCGTTGGCCGGGCTGAACGAGGTGATGGTGGGCGGGGGGCCTGCCTGCTCGTAGTGGCTGAGCGTGCCGTCACTCTTTCCCACCAGCAAATCGAGCAGCCCGTCGCCGTCCAGGTCGGTGAAGGCCGGGGCCGAACGGTCGCTCACGCTGATGCCGTTGAAGCTGCCCGTAGTGACCAAGGTGAAGGTCGTAGCGTTGGGGGCGGTCTGCTCGTAGTGGCTCAGGGTGCCGCCGAGGTTTCCCACCAGCATATCGAGCCGCCCGTCGCCGTCTAGGTCGGCAAAGGTTGGGGCCGATAAGTTGCCCACGCTGATTCCATTGAAGCTGGCCGTGACCAGCGTGAAGGCGGGGGAGTTGGCCGTCGTTTGCTCGTAGTGGCTCAGGGTGCCGTCATTCTTCCCCACCAGTAAATCGAGCAGGCCGTCCCCGTCCAGGTCGGTGAAGGCCGGGGTCGAGTAGTCGCCCACGGCACCGTTGCCCAAGTCAATGCCGCTGAAGGTGGCCGTGACCAGGGTGAAGGTAGTCGAGTTGGGGGCCGCCTGCTCGTAGTGGTTGAGGGTGCCATCAAATTTCCCCACCAGCATATCGAGCAGGCCGTCCCCGTCCAGGTCGGTGAAGGCCGGCGTCGAGCGGGTGCCCAGGGCAATGCCGTTGAAGGTGGCCGTGACCAGGGTAAAGGTGGGGGCGTTGGCCGCCGCCTGCTCGTAGTGCCGCAGGGCGCCGCCATTCTCGCCCACCAGCATATCGAGCAGCCCGTCGCCGTCCAGGTCAGTGAAGGCGGGAGTCGAGACGAAGCCCACGTCAATGCCGCTGAAGCTGGCCGTGACGAGCGGGAAGTTGTAGCTATCGAGCTTGTCTACGGCGAAGGCCGTGGTGCTCAGGGTGGTGCCGGCGGGCGCGGTCACGCGTAGCTTGTGGGTGCTGGCCCCGCGCGGCACGGTCACGCTCAGCTCCGTGGTCGAGTTCACCGTGAACACCGCCGGCAGCTCGCCGAAGCGCACGCTGGTGGTGCCCAGAAAGAGTGTGCCCGTCACGGTGAGGGTGCTGCCCTGCGGCCCGCTGGCTGGGCTGAACGAGGTGATGGTGGGCACCGGAAACGCCTGCTCGTAGTGGTTCAGGGTGCCGTCGAGCTCGCCCACCAGCATATCCAGCCGCCCGTCGCCGTCCAGGTCCGTGAAGGCTGGCGTCGAACGGTCGCCCACGTCAATGCCGCTAAAACTGGCCGTGACCAGGGCGAAGGCGGTGGCGTTGGCGGTTGCCTGCTCGTAGTGGTTCAGGGTGCCGTCGGCTATGCCCACGAGCAAGTCCAGCAGGCCATCCCCGTCCAGGTCCGCAAAGGACGGGGCCGAGGATTCGCCCAGGTCCAGGCCGTTGAAGCTGGCCGTGACCAGGGCGAAGGCGGTGGCGTTGGGCGTCGTTTGCTCGTAGTGGTTGAGGTTGCCGTCGAATTCGCCCACCAGCAGGTCCAGCCGCCCATTCCCGTCCAGGTCGGTGAAGGCCGGCGTCGATTGGTTGCCCACGGCAATGCCGTTGAAGCTGCCCGCGACCAGGGGAAAGGAAACCGAGTTGGGCGCCGCCTGCTCGTAGTGCCGCAGGGTGCCGCCATTCTCGCCCACCACCAAATCGAGCAGGCCGTCGCCGTCGAGGTCCGTGAGGGCCGGGGTCGAGAAATTGCCCACGTCGATGCCGCTGAAGGTGGCCGTGACCAGGGCAAAGGTGGTGGCGTTGGCCGCCGTCTGCTCGTAGCGCTTCAGGGTGCCGTCGAATTCGCCCACCAGCAAATCGAGCAGCCCATCCCCGTCCAGGTCCGCGACGGCCGGGGCCGCGTCGGAGGTCACCGCTATGCTGTTGAAGCTGGTCGTAACGAGGAGAAAGTTATTGGTATTGAGCTTGTCTACGCCGAAGGCGGTGGCGCTCAGGGCCGTGCCGCCGGGCGTGGTGACGTGCAGCCGATGGGTGCTGGCCCCGCGCGGTACGGTCACGGTGAGCTGTGTGGCCGAGTTCACCACGAACC
>JAYSZD010000136.1:0-5249 GCA_043738185.1 Hymenobacter sp.
TTTTGCCTGCGGCGGCAGCCACAGCCAACGTACCGGCGCACGACATCTCCACGTCGTCGGGATGTGCCCCAAGGGCCAATATATCAAGCTTCGTCACGAATTACAATTAGTTGACGACGTGCCTAGTCTGCACCGTCGGATGAGACAAACTGGCTGCCTGCGATTATTTAATGCGAACCGTGCGACCGGGCTGCAACGTTTTGATGCCAGGATTCAACCTCTTCAACGCACTCAGGCCCACGCCGTGGCGCTCGGCAATTTCTGAAAGGGTATCTCCCGAACGCACCTTGTAGGTAACGGTTTGCCGGGCCTTGACAGGCCGGCTGCTGCTGGTTCGGCCGCTGCTATTACGGCTGCTGCTACTGCGGCTTCGGGTTTGCAACGACCGGTTGTAGTAGTTGAACAGCTCCGAGGTAATGGTGAAATTATCCTTGCGCAACTTATAGTCCGGAAAATCATATACCAATGCCGGGTTGATGGGGTTGCCCTGGTAGCGCACCTCAAAGTGCAGGTGCGAGCCCGTGCTCCGCCCCGTGCTGCCGCCGTAACCAATGAGCTGACCCGCCTTCACGAAGGTACCCACCGGCACCAGTGCCTTGCTCATATGCCCGTATATCGTCTCCAAGCCGTTGTAGTGGCGCACCAGTATGTAATTACCGTAGCCGCCCCCGTCCCAGGCATTGATACGGACCACGCCATCAAAAACGGTTTTTACCGAGTCCCCGGTGTTGAGGTCGAGGTCCATGCCATAATGCCAGCGATAGCCCCGGAAAGCAAACCCCGAAGTAATAGGGGTCTTGACCAAGGGCATGCTAGCGAAACGCTCGCGCGAAGGGTCGGTGAGCTTTAGCTGCAGGGAGTCGCGGTAGGTGCGGCCATCCACGCGGTAGGGATTAACGGTGCGCGTGTCCCAGATGGAATAGTAGCCCGCTACCTTCACCCAGGAGGAATCAATCAATACTTCCTCCGACATTTCCACGATTTCCTGCCCGCCCAAATTGAGCCGGGAAGTGTCTTCGCTTACAATGCTGAGCTTTTTAGCAGGATTGAAAAAGATTGATTTTGCCGCGTCAGAATCGTCATCAGCCAACTCCTCAGTTTCGATAACCGTTGTAGTATCGGGACGCACGTAACGCATTTTTGGCGTTTTGATGCGAAAAAAGTCGGCATTGCCGGTTGTGTTGCCGGCCTGGGCTTTGGTGCGTGGCGCTTTGCGGCGCTGCGCATACGCCGGGTTCAGCCCCGCCAGCAGCACTAAAAGCGCCAGCAACAGCAGCGCCGGACGCCAGTAACTTGTTTTCAGATAGGTCAAAAGCAAACAGGGAAAAGGCCGAGGGCAATGGAATAATCAGCCCAAGCCTCGTGCCGTTCGTTTTAAAACAAGTGGTTAGAAAAGACGAACTCCAAAGCTCGCCTTTTCTAACACGTTAATGCGCGGTTTTTAGTGTGCGCCCAGCGCTGCTAAATAACGCTCCGCGTCCAAAGCAGCCATGCAGCCGGTACCAGCGGCCGTCACGGCCTGCCGGTAAGTGTAGTCCTGAACGTCGCCGCAGGCAAATACGCCATCGATATTCGTCTTGCTCGTACCGGGAATAGTTTTCAGGTAGCCCTGCTCGTCGTGGTGCAGATAGGACTGAAATATCTTAGAATTTGGCTCGTGCCCGATGGCCACAAAAAAGCCTGTAAGCTTGATTTCGCGGGTTTCCTGCGTCAGCGTATTTTTCACGCGCACGCCCTCCACGGCGTGCTCGCCCAGTATCTCATCCGTCACAGTGTCGAACAGCACCTCAATCTTAGGGTTGTCGAGCACGCGCTTCTGCATGATTTTTGAGGCTTTCATCTCGCTCTTGCGCACAATCATGGTCACCTTGCTGCACAGGTTGGCCAAATACGTGGCTTCCTCGGCGGCAGTATCACCGGCACCCACAATGGCTACTTCCTGCCCGCGGTAGAAGAACCCATCGCACACCGCACAGGCCGAAACGCCCGAGCCATTCAGCCGGGCTTCCGACGGAATCCCCAGCCACTTGGCCGAGGCACCGGTGGCGATAATCACAGTATCGGCCGTCAACTCCAGGCTTTCGTCAATGGTGATTTTGCGCGGGTGCACCGAAAAGTCCACTGCCGTGGCAATGCCGAAGCGGATATCGGTACCGAAGCGGGTGGCCTGCTTTTTCAGGTCCTCCATCATTTCCGGGCCCATCACGCCATCGGCGTATCCTGGAAAATTCTCCACGTCATTGGTAATTGTGAGCTGGCCGCCGGGCTGCAAGCCCATGTACATGACCGGGGCCATATTAGCGCGGGCCGCATAGATAGCCGCAGTATAACCAGCCGGCCCGGAGCCGATAATCAGGCATTTGATGTGTTCAGACATTGCGTTGTGCGGTAAGCTTTCGCTTTCCGTATTAAAGCTGATTTTTAAATAAAAGTCTCACGGCAAGCCAAAACCTACCGCTCAGGTGCTACAAAAAACCCCAACCTTACAGTCGGGGTCTTTCGATAACAAATCTAACTAAAAGTTAGCCCAGATAAGGCTTCAGCGCCTTCGAACGCGACGTGTGCCGCAACCGACGAATCGCCTTCTCCTTAATCTGTCGCACCCGCTCGCGGGTCAAATTGAACTTCTCGCCGATTTCTTCCAGTGTCAAAGCAGCTTCGCCATTGAGCCCGAAGTAGAGCGTAATTACGTCAGCCTCACGCTTGGTCAGGGTCGAAAGCGCACGCTGTACTTCCTTACGGAGCGAGTCGTTCATCAGGGCCATATCCGGCGACTCCTCGTCCTCGTTTTCGAGCACATCGAGCAAGCGGTTTTCTTCACCTTGCACAAAAGGAGCATCCACTGATACGTGACGGCCCGAAATCTTGAGCGTGTCCACCACTTCCGAGGTAGTCAGTTCCAGCACTTCGGCAATTTCCTCGGGCGAAGGCTCACGCTCGAATTTCTGCTCCAGTTCCGAAAAGGATTTGCTGATTTTGTTCAGCGAACCTACCCGGTTCAGGGGCAGACGTACAATGCGGCTCTGCTCAGCCAGGGCCTGCAGAATCGACTGGCGAATCCACCAAACAGCGTACGAGATGAATTTAAAGCCCCGGGTCTCATCAAAACGCTTAGCAGCTTTGATGAGACCAAGGTTACCTTCGTTGATGAGGTCACCTAAGCTAAGACCTTGGTTCTGATACTGTTTTGCAACCGAAACTACGAAACGCAGATTGGCTTTCGTCAATTTTTCCAGCGCCTGCTGGTCTCCGTCGCGGATGCGCTGCGCAAGCGTCACCTCCTCGTCGGGCGTGAGCAAATCAACCTTGCCAATCTCCTGGAGGTACTTATCCAGCGACTGGCTTTCGCGGTTGGTAATCTGCTTACTAATTTTTAGCTGTCTCATTGGGGACTAGGTAAGAACAATATCTGATGGGGTTATACGAAAGAAAAAGCCGTTCGGACAGTCCCCTAAGTCAGAGGTAGCCAACAGGCTTCTTCCGACATTAGTTCGGGACCGTCCGCTCAACTACGCCTGAGCTTCGCCATTGCTGGCACCGGCCGTTTCCGGCTTGGGCAGCAACACCTTGCGCGACAAACGGTATTTGCCGGTTTTCTTATCGATTTCCACCAGTTTCACGTCAATTTCCTGGCCCACTTCCAACAAGCCTTCCAGCGTCTGAATCCGCTCGTGCGTCACTTCCGAGATGTGCAGCAAGCCGTCTTTGCCCGGCATAATCTCCACGAAAGCGCCGTAGGGCTGAATGCTGCGCACCTTGCCTTTGTACACCTCGCCCACTTCCGGCTGGGCTGCGATGGCCCGAATCCGGTCGATGGCGCCCTGCATGTCGTCCTGATTGGCGGCGTAGATGCTTACGTGACCTTTCTCGTCCTTTTCCTCAATGATTACCGTAGCGTTGGTATCCTTCTGGATTTGCTGGATAACCTTACCGCCCGGCCCAATAATGGCACCGATAAACTCTTTATCAATCAGCATCTTGTGCGAGCGCGGCGTATGAGCCTTCAGCTCAGCAGCCGGTGCCGCAATCGTCTTCGCCATTTCGGCGAGGATGTGCAGGCGGCCGGCGCGGGCCTGATGCAGCGCGGCAGTCAGAATCTCATTGCTCAGGCTCTGGATTTTGATGTCCATCTGGCAGGCGCAAATACCTTTCTCCGTGCCGGTCACTTTGAAGTCCATGTCGCCGAGGTGGTCCTCGTCGCCAAGAATGTCGCTCAGCACGGCATATTCGCCGGTTTCCTTGTCCTGCACGAGTCCCATGGCAATGCCGGAAACGGCACCCGTGATTTTAACACCGGCATCCATCAGCGCCAGCGAACCGGCGCAAACCGTGGCCATCGAGCTGGAGCCGTTCGACTCCAGAATATCCGACACGATGCGGATGGTGTAGGGGTTCTCATCGTCGGAGGGCAACACCTGTTTCAGTGAGCGCAGGGCCAGGTTGCCATGACCGATTTCGCGGCGGCCAGCGCCACGGTTGGGCTTCACTTCGCCGGTCGAGAAACCGGGGAAATTGTAGTGCAGCATGAACTTCGAGTAGCCTTTAGTCAAAGGCTGGTCCACAATCTGCTCATCGAGCTTGGTGCCAAGCGTGGCCGTGGTCAGGCTCTGGGTTTCACCACGGGTGAAAATAGCCGAACCGTGTGCGCCGGGTAAATAGTTAATTTCCGACCAGATAGGGCGGATTTCGGTGAGCTGTCGGCCGTCGAGACGCACCCGCTCCTTCACCATCATGTCGCGAATAGCCTTTTTCTCGGCCGAGCCATAGTAGCGGCTGAACATCTTCATGTTCAGTTCCGCATCATCGGCGAGCAATTGCTCCAGAATGGCTTTTTTGACCTTACCAAAGCCTTCCTTGCGGCCGGCTTTGCTGGTGTTGCCGCTGCGGGCCACGTCGTAGGCGCCCTGGTACACGCCGTCTAGAATGGTCTTTTTCAGCTCCTCGTTCTCCTCATACTTGGGGTACTCACGCGTCGGCGAGTCGGCGGTACGGCCCACGGCCTCGGCCAAGTCCTTCTGCAGCTGGCACTGCGCTTTGATGGCTTCGTGGCCGAAGGCAATGGCTGCCACCATTTCCTCTTCGCTCACTTCCTTCATGGCACCTTCCACCATGGCCACGGAGTCGGCAGTAGCGCCCACCATCAGGTCCATATCGGCGCGGGCCAGGTCGGAAGTTTTGGGGTTGATGTGGAACTGGCCGTCGATGCGCGCCACGCGCACTTCGGAAATCGGACCAGCAAACGGAATGTC
>JAYSZD010000137.1:0-14603 GCA_043738185.1 Hymenobacter sp.
TAATGCCCAGCCGTTGCGTTTTACCGTAGAATTTGCCGGGCTGGAAGTAGCCCGCGATGCTTATCAAATACCCAGTTGTTACAAGCCCCCCAGATGAACAGAATCCGACTAGCCTGGTCCAACCTCAACGCCAGCCTGTGGTTTGTGCCTACCCTGATGGTGACCACCGCTCTGGTGCTGGCCTACGGGCTGGTGATGCTGGACGACTACATCGAACACAAATGGATACAGGACTACCCCATGCTGTTTGGGGCCGGGGCCGACGGCGCCAGGGGCATGCTCACGGCCATTGCCGGCTCCATGATTACGGTGGCGGGCCTCATTTTTTCGCTCACCCTGGCCACGCTGGCCCAGGTGTCGAGCCAGTACACCCCGCGGGTGCTGCGCAACTTCATGAGCGACCGCGCCAACCAGTTGGTGCTGGGGTTTTTTGTGAGCATTTTCGTGTACTGTCTCATTGTGCTGCGCACCATCCGGGGCGGCGATGAAGGCCGGTTTATTCCCTCGCTGGCGGTGGCGGGCGGCCTGGTGCTGGCCCTGGTGAGCATCGGGGTGCTCATTTTTTTCATTCACCACATCGCGTCTTCCATTCAGGCGTCCACCATTATCGCCAGGGCTGCGGCCGAAACCCAGAATGCCTTAGAGAACCTGTTTCCGAAGCAGATGGGCCACGAAGCCACTGCTGCCGAGGTCACCGACTGGCGCGAAACCGACCACCAGTGGCGCGCCATTCTGGCCCCGCGTAGCGGCTACGTGCAGGACGTTAATAATGACGGCCTGCTGGCCTTCGCCCGCGAAATCAACGGCGTGGTGCGTATGGAGCGGGGCATTGGCAGCTTCGTTGCCCAGGAAGCCCCGCTGGTTTGGGTGGCCCGCTACGACGGCCAGCCCTTCGACGCTCCGGACGAGGAAATCCGCCAGCGGCTGTGCAACACCTATAGCATTGGCGACCTGCGTACCATTGACCAGGACCTGGGCTTTGGTTTCCGCCAGCTGGTCGATATTGCCCTTAAAGCATTGTCGCCGGGCATCAACGACACCACCACGGCCGTGTTTTGCGTCGACCAGCTTGGCGCCCTGCTCAGCTTGCTGGCCGACCGCAAGCTCAATGAGCCACTCCGGGCCGAAGAGGGCCGGGTACGGGTGGTAGCCAAAGTCACGACCTTCGCCACCTACGCGGGCCTGGCATTTGACCAGATTCGGCGTAGTGCGGAATCCAATGTGGCGGTGCTGCTGCGCCTGCTCACGGCCATCGAAACCGTGGCCCGCCGCACCAGCAGCGAAGAGCGGCTGGCCATTTTGCAGAAGCAGGCCGACCGGGTGCGCGAGCAAGCCGACGAGATGCTGGCCTTCGACTACGAAAAGCAGGAAGTGCGGGAGCGTTACCTGGCGGTTGGTAAAATGATACGAGCAGCCAGCTAATGCAAAAAGCCTCTACCGAAGGGCAGAGGCTTTAAGTTGACTGTGAAGCGGCGTGTTCCAGAGAATCTGCGCCGGGTCAGTCAGCAATTAGGCGGAGAACGACGAGCCGCAGCCGCAGGTGCTTTTGGCCTGAGGGTTGTTGAAAACGAAGCCACGGGCGTTGAGGCCGTCCTGAAAGTCGACTTCCATACCCAGCACGTACATGGCGTGCTTCTTATCCATAATAAGCTTCAGGCCGTCGAGGTCGTACGTCTCATCGGCGTCCTTGGCTTTGTCGAAGCCCAGCAGGTAGCTCATGCCCGAGCAGCCACCGCCCTGCACGCCAATGCGCAGGCCATAATCGGCGGGTACGTTCTTTTCCTGGATGATATTTTTCACCTCAACCACGGCGCGGTCGGTGAGGGTAATGGGGGCGAGGGTGGCAACGGAAGCCATAATAAAAGACGATTTAGAACGGGGTGGACAACAAAGATACGGCGGGCGCCGGAGTGGCCCGCAGCGCTGCATCAGCGAAGAAACAGCAGTTGGGGGGCGGTGGTTCACGGCGTAAGTTTGCAGCTTGTGCGGCAAGCTTACGCTTATCGTGTTTCGCCTGATTATTACCGTTGCAGCAATCTACAGCTTCCTCACTTATGGATACCACTACCTATTTATTCGACCTTCTGAAAATCATTCTGCCTGCCCTCATCGTGGCTGGCGCCATTTATTTGCTTTTCAAACAGTTTTTGGAGAAAGAGCAGCAGCGCCGATTGATAGAGCTGCGGCTGGAAAGCCACAAAACTACCCTGCCGCTACGCCTGCAGGCCTACGAGCGGGTCGTGATGCTGCTGGAGCGCATCTCGCCCAACAACATCCTCGTGCGGCTGAGCAGCGCCGGCCAGTCGGCTCCCGACTTCCACCGCCTGCTCCAGCAGGAAATTCGCGCCGAGTACGAGCACAACCTCTCCCAGCAGCTCTACATTTCCGGCGATGCCTGGACCTTGGTCAAAGAAGCCAAAGAGAATGTGCTGACGATGGTAAACCGCGCCTTCCACGGCATCCAGAACCCGGCCCAGGCCCGCGGCACCGAACTCGCCAAGCGCATTCTCGAAGGCCTGATGCTGGACGGCGCCGAGCCCACCGCCCAAGCCCTGGTCGTGGTGAAGAACGAAGCTGCCGGGCTTTTCTAGTATGAAAGAAAAAATCCCCTCCTTACCAAGGAGGGGACATTTCAGCGAAGCTGAAATTGGGGTGGTTGTGCCCGTTGGAAACGCCTGAACGCGCCCGTCGTCTGCCGTTCAACGCCCCAACCACCCCAATTTTCGCTGGCGCGAAAATATCCCCTCCTTGGTAAGGAGGGGAGTTTTTTACGCTACACCGCTACGCTCACGGCCTCTATGGCCCGCTGGTAGCATTCCTCGTACAGCGGTACGATTTTATCCACCGCAAACTCCTCGGCCCGGGCCCGGGCAGCGGCTTTGAAGCGGGGCAGGTGTTCGTCATCCAAAATGTGAAGGGCATTTTTGACCATGTCGGCTACATCGCCGATTTCGCTGATGGTGCCGGTTACACCGTGCACGTTCAGTTCGGGAATGCCGCCGGCGTTGGTGCTCACCACGGGCACTTCGCAGGCCATGGCCTCAAGGGCGGCCAAACCGAAGCTTTCGTTTTCGGAAGGCATCAGAAATAAGTCGCCCACGCTGAGGACTTCTTCTACGGCTTCGAGCTTGCCCAAAAAGCGCAGGTCGCGGTGGCAGTCCAGGTCGCGAGCCAGCTTTTCCATGCGGCTGCGGTCCGGGCCGTCGCCCACCAGCAGCAGTTTGGCCGGAATTTCCTGCCGCACGCCGCAGAAAATACGCAGCACGTCCTCCACACGCTTCACGGTGCGGAAGTTGCTGGTGTGCACGAGCAGCTTTTCGCCCTCGGGCGCGATAGCGGCCCGGAAATGGCTTTTTTCCTGCTTTTTAAAGCGCTGCAGGTCGATGAAGTTGGGGATGACGGTGATGTCTTTTTCCACCGCGAAATACTCGTAGGTTTCGCGCCGCAAGTCCGCCGATACCGATGTTACGGCATCGCTCTGGTTGATGCTGAACGTGACCACGGGCTCAAAGCTGGGGTCTTTGCCCACCAGCGTGATATCGGTGCCGTGCAGCGTGGTTACTACCGGAATCTGGATGCCGCGGGCTCGCAGAATCTGCTTGGCCATAAAGGCTGCCGAGGCGTGCGGAATGGCATAATGGACGTGCAGCACATCGAGCTTTTCGTTCTGCACGATGTCCACCATCTTGCTGGTTAGGGCCA
This sequence comes from Hymenobacter sp., assembly GCA_043738185.1. Classification (GTDB taxonomy): domain Bacteria; phylum Bacteroidota; class Bacteroidia; order Cytophagales; family Hymenobacteraceae; genus Hymenobacter. Next base: position 3,703 of record JAYSZD010000137.1, read on the forward strand.
ACTCGTAGGGCGGAAACTGGAAGAGCGGATAAGCCGGCACGTAAACCTCGTGGTAAAAGAGGTTTTCGTTGAAAAAGTCGAGCCGCACCGGCTGGCTGTAGGTGATGAAATGCACGCGGTGGCCGCGCTGGGCTAGGGCTTTGCCCAGTTCCGTGGCCACCACGCCGGAGCCGCCAAAGGTGGGATAACAGACAATACCGATGTTCATAGGGAAATACGTTTGCGCTTAGCCAACCGCCCAGCGTGGGGTTTGTTGCAATGACGGACAACCCGACCCAATGCTGCATGGGCCGTAGTTTTCGCCACTACTGTTTCTCTACGTAATTTCGATGATGCATCGATACCTCGCCCACACAATATTTGTTTTGCTGCTATTCGCGGCCGGCCAGGCCCAGGCTCAGAAGTGGTACACGGCCGACGTAGCGCGGGAATTGGGCATGGAGCCGTGCGAAGATTGTGGAATTGGGCGCATTAGAGAGGAAATCAATTCGGTTCAGGTTGGCAGTGGTCGGATAACCCCAGTTACCATCGCCTATTTCGACACTATTGCTTGCTATGCTCAAGGAAGAGTGGTTGATACAACCACCGGCCAGCCAATTAAAAACGCAATTATTGAGGTACAGTTCTCTTGTTTGGAGGAATGTGATTACAAAGCTGCTGCCACGAACGAATTTGGTTTTTTTCGATTAGGATGGATAGGCTGTCATGGCCCGAAAGGCAATCGGGCAAATTACCCGCTGCTAATTCGGGCAATAGGATACCAGACGATAGATACCGAAGCCGTCGAGCTAGGAGGGAGTGCTTATCTGCACGTTGAGCTGGGCGTCGCCCGCCAACAGCACTAGCTAGTTCTTGCCCGCCGCCAGCGACTTATAAATCACGTCGTGAATGCGGGTGCGGATGTTGTACTGGCGCAGCTTGTTGTTGCCGGCATCGGGATACACGCGGTTGGAGAGAAAGACGTAGAGAATCTCGTTTTCGGGGTCCATCCACACGCAGGTGCCCGTGAAACCGGTGTGGCCAAAAGTGCTGGCCGGCGACAGGTTGCTGGTGGGGCCGGTGGGTTTGCTGGGGTTGCCATGGTCCCAGCCCAGGCCGCGCCGGCCGCCGGGAGCAGTGCGGGCAAACTCGGTCACCACCGGGGTTTGGAAGTAGCGGATGCCGCCGTAAGCACCGTCCTGCAGGTTCATCTGCATGAGCACGGCCAGGTCGTTGGCGGTGGCAAAGAGGCCGGCATGGCCACCCACGCCGCCCACCAGGGCCGCGGTCTGGTCGTGCACGCTGCCTTGCAGCTGTTCGCGGCGGTAGTAAGTATCGTTTTCGGTGGGCGCGATGCAGCTTTTCGGGAAGCGCAGCAGCGGGTTGTAGGTCATGCTGCCCAGACCCAGCGGATGGTAAAAATTATTCTGCAAAAAGTTGTCGATGGGCTGATTCAGAATCTTCTCGCACAGGCGCTTCATCACGATAAAGCTCAGGTCCGAATACTCGGTCGGGTAGCGGCCGCGCACCTTGGGCAACAGGCTGGACCGCATGGTCCAGGCCCACACCGAGTCGTCGGCGGCCTTGGTGCTGTACTCCCCGGGCACCACTTCATTAGGGAAATCGTCGGATTTAATGCTGGCGTAAAAGGTCGGTTTCAGGCCGCTGCTCGTAATGGTGCGCTCCCAGGTGGGAATGCCCACCTTCAGGCCGGCCTGGTGCATCAGCACGTCGCGCACGGTCATGTCGCGCTTGTTGGTGCGCGTCAACTCCGGCAGGTAGGCCGCCACTTTCTCGTCGAGGTTGAGCTTACCCTGGTCCTTGAGGTACATTACCGCCTGTAGGGTGCCGGCCACTTTCGTGATGGAGGCCAGGTCGTAGAGCGTGCTGTTGGTAATCGGTTGCGTCTGGTCGTAGGTGGCGTAGCCGTAGCTCTGGTCAAATACCACGGTGCCGTTGCGGGCCACCAGTACCTGGCAGCCGGGCGCGGCCGCATAGGTCTGGCTTTCGAGGGCGATGTTGTCAATCTGGGCCAACACTCGCGAGCTCAGGCCCTGGCTTTCGGGGGTGGCATAGCGCAGGCGCTTGAGGTCCGGCGTAGCGATTCCAGTGCCTGCTTTTAGGGTGGGCGACACCGTAACGGGCAATTTGCCGCGCGCCGGCAGCGCGCCAAACAGCACCTGCGGCACTACCAGCTGCGCCGCGTAGTGGTCTTCGTAGCCGCAGACTAGCGTGCCGGCCGTTTCCAGAAACTTTAGGCCGTAGGCATTGCCCATAGCCACTACCACCGTTTTCAGCTTTGGCGTGGCCTGCAGCTGCTTCAGGAAGCGCAAGGCTCCGTCGCCCATGCCGTAGCTATGGCTGGGCGTGTTGTTCATGCCGTGCAGGCTCACCACCACCACGTTGTAGCCGCTCAGGCGGGCGGCTATGCGGGTAAAGGTGCTGTCGTCGGCATAACGGTTGGGCACGGCATACACCGGGCCAGGGTGGTACTTGTTGAAAATGGTAGCATACGGCCCTTCGGCCTGGGTGCCAATGGTGATGGCGGCAATGCGCAGCGTGTCAAGGCGCTTGAATGGCAGAAGGTTGTCGTCGTTTTTAACCACCGTCACGGCGTGCTCAAAAATGTTCTGAGCCAGCACTTTTGAAGACACCTGGTTGAGGCTGTCGCGGAGTAGGGCCAGCCGGACTGGCTGGTATTTCGCTAGGCCCGCCCAATGCTTGGCCCGCAAAATCTTTTTGATGCGGAAATCCAAATCTTCCTGGTTGAGCTTGCCCGCCGCCACGGCCTCGCGGATGCGGAGCAGGGCCGACGGCACGTCTTCCGAAAACAGCAGCACGTCGTTGCCGGCCGCCAGGGCCATGGCGTCGAGCTCACCGTCCTTGTACAGCTTGCTCACGCTCCGCATATTGAGTGCGTCGGTGAAGGTCAGGCCCTTAAAACCCATCTTGGTTTTGAGCAGGTCCGTGACCAGCGCCCGCGACAAGGTGGTGGTTTTGGCATCGGTCGTGTCGAAGAGCGGCATGTAGAGATGGGCCACCATCACGCCCATCACCCCGGCCTCAAACGACTGTTGGAAAGGCACCAAATCCACCGCACTCAGCCGGGCCAAGTCGGTATTGATGACCGGCAGCGCTACGTGCGAGTCGGTATCGGTGTCGCCGTGGCCGGGAAAATGCTTGGCCACGGCCATCACACCGTTCTCCTGTAAGCCCTTCACGTACTGCACGCCCAGGCGGGCCACCTGGTTCTGGTCTTCGCCAAACGAGCGGTTGCCGATGACGGGGTTTCCGGGGTTGGAGTTCACGTCAATCACCGGGGCAAAGCTGATGTGTACGCCCAGGGCCCGCATCTTGTGGGCAATTTCGCGGCCCATCTGGTACACGTATTGGGGGTCGTCCATTGCGCCCAGCGTCATCTGCTTGGCGAAGTGGGACGAGGAATCCAAGCGCATGTCCAGGCCCCATTCGGCGTCCATCGCAATGAGCAGCGGCACCTTGGCTGCGGCCTGCAAGCGGTTGGTCATCAAGGCCTGGCGCTTGGGGCCGCCTTGCAGAAACATGACGCCGCCAATACTCTGGTTGCGCACCAGCTGCTCGATGCGGTTGCCGTGAGCGCGGTCTTTATTGGAATAGGCCGCCACCATAAACAGCTGGCCCAGCCGCTGCTCGGGGGTGAGCGAGTTGAACACGCTATCGACCCAGGCCGTTTCGGCGGGAGAGGTGGGCAGCGGGTCGCCGGGCAGCTTGGGATTTTCGGAAAAAGACAGCAACAAGCCCGTAGCCAGCAGCAGGACCATAAAGGCCAGCTGGAAAGGGATGCGCATCAGCCCCGTGGGGGTGGTGGGTTGGTTCAAGGGCAAACAGGCCGCGAAGGCTGTACTTTTGTCGTGGTTAACAGCGGAACCTGCCGGCAGGGTTTGGAGGTTCCAGACCCAATCATCTTCGTCACGAAATAGTCGCGGCCAAAGCCGTAAAATAGCGTGCTGAAGAGGGTGGTATTTAGCCGCAAAGGTACACAGAAAACCCGGTGCCGGATTTGTAACGCGGCCGACTTTTGATTATTGCCGGTCGCGTTTTCGCTTGTTCGCGCGCTGGTTAGCTTCCCCTGCTTTCGTCCGGTTTTCGCTGGCGTAAGCAGCGTCCATTTCCCGCCATGCCCGATATTATTCACTTGCTCCCCGAATACCTCGCCAACCAGATTGCGGCTGGTGAAGTGGTGCAGCGCCCCGCCTCCGTGGTGAAGGAGCTGCTGGAAAATGCCGTCGATGCCGGTGCCACTCAGGTGCAGCTCATTGTGAAAGAAGCCGGCAAGCAGCTGGTGCAGGTAGTGGACAACGGCGCTGGCATGAGCCCCACCGACGCCCGCATGAGCCTGGAACGCCACGCCACCAGCAAAATCCGCTCTACCGAAGACCTGTTTCGCATCCGCACGCTCGGTTTTCGGGGGGAGGCGCTGGCTAGCATTGCAGCTGTGGCCCAGGTCGAGATTCGTACCAAGCAGCGCGAGCACGACACCGGCACGCTGCTGCTGGTAGAAGGCTCGCAGGTAACCAGTCAGCAGCCCACGGCCTGTCCCGACGGCACCAGCATCGCCGTCAAAAACCTGTTTTTCAACGTGCCGGCCCGCCGCAACTTTCTCAAGAGCAACGCCGTGGAAATGCGGCACATCCTCGATGAGTTTCAGCACGTGGCGCTGGCCAACCCCCAAACGGCTTTTTCGCTGTATCAGAACGATTTAGAGGTTTTTGCCTTGCCGGCTGGCAAGCTCAGCCAGCGCATCGTGGCGCTGCTGGGCAACGGCTACAAGGAGCAGCTCGCCGCCTGCGAGGAGGTGACGCATTCCATCTCGGTGAAGGGCTTCGTGGGCAAGCCGGAGTCGAGCAAAAAAAGCCGCGGCGACCAGTTTTTTTTCGTCAACAACCGCTTCATCCGTTCGGCTTACCTGAATCATGCCGTGCTGGCGGCCTACGAAGGCCTGCTGGCCCGCGACACCCACCCGTTCTACGTGCTGTTTCTAGAGCTCGACCCCAAGGCCATCGATATCAACGTGCACCCGACCAAGACGGAAATCAAGTTCGAAGACGAGAAAACCGTGTACGCCGTGGTGCGCGCCGCCGTGAAGCAAAGCCTGGGCCTGCACAACATCGCGCCCTCACTGGACTTTGAGGGCGACGTGAATTTCGCACCCATTCGCCCGCTGCGCACCGGCAAAGGCACTGGCGCAGTGCCTACCGAGGCCGACGACCACCTGCCTGCCGCCAGTGCCGCCGCCCGCGCCGCCAGCAGCGACGGCTACCGACCCGATGCCCTGGCGGCGGCGGCCGGTGCTGGTCGCCCGCCAGCCGGTCCGTCGGGCTTTGCCAACTTTAACGCCGACACCCGCCGCGATGGCTACGAGCGCCAAATTCCCCCGCGCCCCACCGAGCAGGCCCGCCGCGAGCTCGAAGCCTTTTACCGCGAGTTGGGCCAGCCGGTGAAAACCCAACCCACGCTGGACAGCGCCACCATGCGCAGTTTCGAAAACCTGTCTCCGGACGAGGCAGCGCTGGTTGATGCTGACGCGCTGCCACTTGGGCTGGGCCTGGCGCTGCCCGAAGCAGTGGCTGTCCCGCCGGTGGCTGCCCGGGAGCGGGAGAGTCGGGCCCTGCAGGTGCAGCAGCGCTTTGTACTGGTGCCCGTGAAGTCGGGCGTGCTGCTGATTGACCAGGAAGCGGCCCGCGAGCGCATTCTCTACGAGCAGTACCGGCAGGAGCTGGGCCGCGCCGTGGGCACGTCGCAAACGCTGCTGTTTCCGCGTACGGTTACCTTCAATCCTGCTGATTTTGCCGTGCTTCGCGAGCTGACCGAACCGCTGCACGCGCTGGGCTTTATTTTCGTGGAGTTCGGGCCCAATACCATTGCCGTGGAAGCCATTCCGGCCGGCATGCCCGCCCAGGACGAAAAGGAGCTGCTCGAAAGTTTGATTGAGCAGTTTCGCACCACGGCCGGCCCGCTCAAGCTCGACCAGCGCGAAAGCCTGGCTCGCGCCCTGGCCCGCCGCGTGGCCGCCGGTACGGCGGCCACGCGCCTGCCCGAAGCTGAGCTCAGCGCCCTGGCCGACCGTCTCTTTGCCTGCCAAACCCCCAGCTACACCCCCGACGGCCGCAAAACCCTGGTGCTGTTGGACGGGCAGCAGCTGGCCGACTTCTTCCGTAAGTAACCTTCTGCGGCTCCGGCGTCTTTTACGGGTGGGGCTTTTTCATTTCGTTCGCCATTTCACCCCCTTTCCAACTCCCGCGCGGCGGCGCGGCCTCCGGTTGGGGCTTTACTTTGCTGCATGTTTAATCTGACCCCGACTGTTCGGACCCTGCTTTTTGCTAATATTTTCTTTTTCGCGGCGCAGACCTATTTTCTGCCCTTGCTCACCCAATTAGGTAGCCTGTATCCCATCGGCTCGCCCTATTTTTATCCGTGGCAGTTTGCTACCGCTATTTTTTTGCACGGGAGCTGGATGCACCTGCTGTTCAATATGTTCGGCTTGATTTCCTTTGGTCCGCTGCTGGAGCAGCGCTGGGGGCAGCAGCGCTTTCTGGTGTTCTGGCTTGTCTGCGGCATTGGGGCCAGCGTGCTCTACGAGGGGGTGCGCTACTACGAAGTGAACAAGCTGGAGGTGGCCCGGCAGGAATTTCGGCAGGAGCCCACCGGGGCCAATTTTGTGGAGTTCTTCCGGGAAAACATGCCCGAGCAAGAGGGCGCCGAGCAATTTGGCCGACAGATGACCAAAAATCCCAACGACGCCGAATACATCAGCTCGGCCAATGCCACGCTGGATGCCGTGGTGGAGGCCAGCTACAAATCGGGGATGCTGGGCGCTTCCGGGGCACTTTTTGGCCTGCTCTTCGCCTTCGCCTATTTATTCCCCAACACCGAGCTGTTTCTGCTGTTTATTCCCTTTCCCATCAAGGCAAAGTATTTTGTGTTCTTCTACGCGGCCTACGAGCTGTATGCCGGCGTGCACCGCACGCCCGGCGACAACGTGGCCCACTTTGCCCACTTGGGCGGTTTACTCTTCGGCTTCTTGCTGGTGAAGTACTGGGAAGGAAGCCGGGAGCGTTTTTATTAAAAAAACCAGCCAAAACCATCCGTTAGAAGCTGAATTCGTCACCCTCGTTTATTTCGTGCCATGAGCATCGTTCAAGATATCCGCACCGCGTTTGGTCGCCGCGACAATGCCCTCATGCAGCTCATTTTGCTGAATGTACTGGTGTTCGCGGGCCTCATCGTGCTGCGCGCCGTGCTCACGGTGAGCGGCGCCAGCGGCTACTACCCGCCAGTGCTGCTCCAGTTTGCGCTCTCGTCGGAGCTGCCGGTGCTGCTGCGCCACCCCTGGACGCTCCTTACCTACGCCTTTACGCACGAAGGCTTTTTCCACATTCTATTCAACCTGCTGAATCTGTACTGGTTCGGCCAGTTGCTGCGCGAGTACCTTGGCGACCGTCGCCTCGTCAGTATCTATGTGTTAGGGGCCTTGGCCGGTGCCGCCATCTTCCTGCTGAGCTACAATCTGCTGCCCGGTTTCCGCAACCAGCTGGGGTCCGTGGTGGGCGCTTCGGCGGCCGTCACGGCCATCATTGTGGCCGCCGCCACGCTGCTGCCCGATTATACTTTTTCGGTGATTCTCATCGGCCCGGTTAAGATTAAATGGATTGCGGCCGTGCTGGTACTGGTTTCAATTGCAGGTATCAACGGCGGCAATGCCGGCGGCGAAATAACACACCTGGGTGGTGCGCTGGTGGGTTTCATTTTTATCAAGCAGCTGCAGGCCGGGCGCGACATGGGCCGGCCGGTGCAGGCCGTGGGCAACTTCTTTACCAACCTGTTCAACCGGCCGTCCGCCATGCGCGTGAGCAGCACCCGCCGCGCCGAACCCGTAGCCGCCACCTCTGCCAGTGGCGGCAAAAAAACCGTCGTGGCCAACCAGCCCCTGCAGGATGAAATCGACATGATTCTGGACAAGATTTCGCGCTCCGGCTACGAAAGTCTTTCCAAAGACGAAAAGCAGAAGCTGTTCCGGGCCAGCCAGCAGTAGTCCCGCGTTGTGGGTCAGGCTAGTTCTCCAGCAGCCAGGCCTTGGCCAACTCCACGTCTTCAAACAGCCGCATCTCGAAGTGCGTGCCCACGCGGGTAATCATCTCGGAAGCCGAAGCCTGGCCGAAAATGCCGGGCGAAACGATGTGCGCGAAGCGTTTTAGCCCCAGGGCCAGCGCCTGCGGCATCCAGTTTTCCGCAATCCAGTCATTGGCCCCGCTCCAGGAGCCCACCACTTTGCGGTTGTCGTTGAGCAAGTGTGGGCAGGGATTTTCACGCAGAAAATCGAGGGTAACCCGGCCTCCCTCAATTACTTTTTCAGTGGGCAGCACGCCCACCCAGTCGGTGTATATCCAATTATTGGCCTTATCCAGCTCGATGGTCAAAAATACCTTGTCGAAGGAATTGGCAATCTCTTTTCTCATGCTCACAAGTGGGCGAAAGGCTCACGGAGCCTGCAAATTAAGGATTGATTCAGGGCCTTTGGTCCAATAAAAACGGCCGGACCTTGAAAAGGCCGGCCGTTTTTATTGGGCTGAAAACGCCGTTACGCGGGCTGGCCCATTTTGTCCAGGGCATCCATTACTTCTTTCACGTGGCCGCGCGAGGTTTCGAGCATGGCTTTCTCTTCGTCGTTGAGCTGCAATTCAATCACGCGCTCCACGCCGTTTTTGCCGAGAATAACCGGAGCACCGAGGTAGACACCATTGATGCCGTACTCGCCCTGTAGCTCCAGGCACACGGGGAATACGCGGCGCTGGTCGCGCACGATGGCTTCCACCATCTGGGCAGCGGCCGCGCCGGGCGCGTACCACGCCGATGTGCCCATGAGCTTCACCAGCTCGCCGCCACCGTTCTTGGTGCGGTCCACAATAGCATCCAGCTCGGCCTTGCCGATGAGCTCGGTGACGGGAATGCCGCCCACGGTGGTGTAGCGGGGCAGGGGTACCATGGTGTCGCCGTGGCCACCCATCAGCACCGCTTGAATGTCTTTGGGGCTCACGTTCAGGGCCTCGGCCAGGAAGGCGCGGTAGCGGGCCGTGTCGAGGATGCCGGCCATGCCGAATACCTTTTCGCGGGGCAGCTTCGAGGTGAGGTGTGCCTGGTAGGTCATCACGTCGAGCGGGTTGCTCACGATGATAATGATGGCATTGGGCGAATATTTAACCACTTGCTCGGTTACCGACTTCACGATGCCGGAGTTCACCGAAATCAGGTCGTCGCGGCTCATGCCGGGCTTGCGGGGCAGGCCCGAAGTAATGACCACTACGTCGGAATCGGCGGTACGGGCATAGTCGTTGGTCACGCCTACCGTCCGCGTGTCGTAGCCAATAATTGGCGCTTTCTGCCAGATATCAAGGGCTTTGCCTTCGGCTACGCCTTCTTTGATGTCAAGCAGCACAACTTCGTTGGCAATTTCACGGGTGGCGAGCACATCGGCGCAGGTTGCGCCCACGTTGCCGGCTCCGACTACGGTAACTTTCATAGGGGAAGGTGTTGGGGTTGGGAATTACTAGGGCAAAAGTAACGCTCACATCGTACACTACCGCCGAATGTGGTTGTGCGGGCGCGAGCTGTTGCCCTACAGCCGCTGCACGGTGAGCACCCGCTCGCTGGTTTCTTCCACTTTAAACCGGTCGTCGACGCGCCAGCCCACCACCCAGCAGATTTTGCCGTCGGCCGAGGTCAGCACGCGCACGTCGTCTTTCATGTTGAGGGGCACTTTCTGGTCGATTAGGAAATCGCTGAGCAGCTTTTTTCCTTTCAGGCCCAGCGGCATAAACCAGTCGCCTTCCTGCCACTTGCGCAGCGTGAGCGGGAATTTCAGCTTGTCGGCATCCAGCGCGGCCGTGCTTTTCGAGCGCGGGATAACGAAGTGCCTGGCGTCGTCGTGCAGCTCGGCTTTCAGGCGCATGCCGTCGGCCAGCAGGTCGGTTTGGCCCGCCGTGAGCTGGAAGGTGCCGAACTGTGTGAGCCGCCGCGGGGTGATAACCAGGCTTTCCCGGTCCTTCACCAGCCGGTGCGTGGGCGAGTCGAAGCGCCGGCCCGACTCGCCGGGGAAGGCGGCTACAATGTCCTTCACCACCGGCCAGGAAAAGCCGAAGGGGCGCAGCAGCTCGTGCAGCACCAGCGTGGTGGCGGCGGTTTTTTGCAGGGTGGCGATGTTGAGGTAGGTTACCTCGGCCTCGTCGCGGCGGGCCTGGGCGGCGGTGTCGGTCACGTAGCGGCGCACGATTTCCTCGGCTCCGCCCACGCGCTCGGCGGTGCCGTGCATGGTCTGGTCGAGGTTGGGGTTGATTTCGCGCAGCACGGGCAGCACCTCAATGCGCAGCAGGTTGCGCTGGTACACGGGGCTGTCGTTGCTGTCGTCTTCGCGCCAGCGCAGGCCGCGTTCCACTAAGTAATCCTGCAAGTCGTCGCGGCCCACGCCCAGTAGCGGGCGCACCACATGCCCGTTTTTCACCTGAATGCCGTGCAAACCGGCCAGGCCGGTGCCGTGCGTGAGGTTCAGCAGCATGGTTTCGGCCTCGTCGCGCTGGTGGTGGGCCGTGGCGATGGCGGCCAGTTCTTGCGTTTGGCGCACCTGCTCAAACCAGCGGTAGCGCAGGAAGCGGGCGGCCATCTGGGTCGAAATGCCTTCCTGCGCGGCAAATTCCTTGGTCTGGAAAAACTCGGCGAAGTAGGGTAGGCCGTACTGCTTAGCCAGCTTGCGCACAAACTGCTCGTCGGCGTCGGCGTCTTCGCCGCGCAGTCCGAAGTGGCAGTGCGCCACGGCTACCTGCGCCCCCAGCCGGTGCAGAATATCCAGCAACACCACCGAATCGAGGCCGCCGCTGACGGCCACCAGCACC
>JAYSZD010000138.1:0-5234 GCA_043738185.1 Hymenobacter sp.
AAATTCTCCTGCGTGAACGGCACGTCGATAATTTCGAGGCGTTTTTCCAACAGATGGCGACCGTCATCGGCCTTGGCGCGTTTGTCATCGCGCAGAAAATCCTTTATTTTGGACCGGGCCTTGGGGGTGGTCACGTAGTTGAGCCACTCCGTGGTGGGGCGCTGCTTGTGCGAGGTCAGAATTTCGACCTGGTCGCCGTTGCGGAGTGGGTAGCTCAGTGGCTCCAGTTTCTGGTTCACTTTGGCCCCCAGGCAGCGCAGCCCGATTTCCGTATGGATTTCAAAGGCAAAATCCAGCGTCGTGGCCTTGTCGGGCAAAATCACGAGCTTGCCCTTGGGCGTAAAGGCGTACACCTCCTTCACGAACAGGTTCTGCCGGAACTCATCCATGAATTCGAGCGCACTGGAGTTGTTGGATTCCAGCATTTCGCGCACCTTGTTCACCCAGCCTTCCAGCGAGCTTTCGGGCTGAAGGCTACCCGTGTCCTTATATTTCCAGTGCGCGGCATACCCTTTTTCGGCAATATCATCCATGCGCCGCGAGCGGATTTGCACTTCCACCCACTGGCCGGGGCGTGACATCACGGTGGTGTGCAGGCTTTCGTAGCCGTTGGCTTTGGGCGTGGAAACCCAGTCACGCAGCCGGTCGGGGTTGGGCTGGTAAAAGTCCGTCACAATGCTATACACTTGCCAGCAGGCTGCCTTTTCCTGCTCCGGCGGCACGTCCAGAATCACCCGCACGGCAAACAGGTCATACACCTCATCGAAGGTAATGTTCTGCTTTTTCATCTTTTTCAGGACGGAATAAATGCTTTTGGGCCGGCCTTTTATTTCGTAGTCGAAGCCCTGCGCCTTCAATTCATCATCTATCGGCTGCACAAACTCCTTGATTAGCCGATTGCGGGCGCTTTGGCTCTGGCGCACCTTCGTCCGGAGCTCGTTATAGGTATCCGTATCGGTGAATTTGAGGTACAAATCCTCCAGCTCACTCTTTATAGTATAGAGGCCGAGGCGGTGGGCCAGCGGCGCATACAGATACAAGGTTTCCGACGCAATTTTCAGCTGCTTGTGCCGCGGCATCGAATCCAGGGTCCGCATGTTGTGCAGGCGGTCGGCAATTTTAATGAGAATCACGCGCACATCCTCGCTCAGCGTGAGCAGCATCTTGCGGAAGTTCTCGGCCTGCTCGCTCGTACCGTACTCGAACACGCCCGATATTTTCGTCAGCCCGTCGATAATCAGGGCCACTTTGGGCCCGAACTCGCGTTCGATGTCCGAAATTTCCGTGGGCGTGTCCTCCACCACGTCGTGCAGCAGCGCCGCCACAATGCTGGTAGTGCCCAGACCAATTTCCTCCACCGCAATCTGCGCCACCGCCAGCGGGTGCAGAATATACGGCTCCCCGGACTTGCGGCGCATCTCCTTGTGCGCCTCAAGGCTCTGATTGAACGCCTTTTTAATCAGTTTGGGGTCGCCATCCTTCAGGTAGGGCTTGGCGGTGCGCAGCAGGCGGCGGTAGTGGCGCAGGATTTCCTGGCGCTCAGCTTCGGGGGATATAACGGGCGGCATAGTAAGTAAAGTAACAAAGCACAGGCGGAAAAGGTCACCCGTGGCACAAGCCCTGCACTACTTACGCTCAGGCTTTGCATGCAATGGATTTCCCGAGTACCTTTGCGGGCCCGTAGCAAATGGCCGCGCGGCGTACATATGCGGATATGGCGAAATTGGTAGACGTGCCAGGTTTAGGTTCTGGTGCCGCAAGGCGTGTGGGTTCGAGTCCCTCTATCCGCACTTTTTTGATGTAGGCCTTCAGTCCCATTGGCTGGAGGCTTTTTTTTCAACTTTTCAACCCGCCAGCGGAAGCCGGCTCCCTGTTTTGAACATTACCCTCGACAAAAACGACGAGCAGCTCACCGGGCTGCTGACCGTGCATCTGACCGAAGCCGACTACACGCCCACGGTTGACAAGCAAATTAAAGAGTACTCCAAGCGTGCCCAGGTGAAAGGCTTCCGCCCCGGCATGGTGCCCGTGGGCATGGTACGCAAGATGTACGGCAAAGGCATTTTGGCCGAGGAAATCAACAAAATGCTGGGCAAAGCCGTGGACTCCTATATCAAGGAGAACAGCATCAAGCTGCTCGGCGAGCCCCTGCCCGTGCCGAGCGAGGTGAATTTCGATACCGATAAGGAATTCGATTTCCAGTTTGAGCTGGGCTTGCTGCCCGATTTCAACCTGCCCGCCGAGGGCGAGCTGGCCGTGGAGCGCCATCAGGTGACCATCGACGAAGACACCCTGGCGCAGACCAACGAGCAGATTGCCCGGCAGTACGGCGAAACCACCAACCCCGAGGAATCGGAAGCCGGCGACTACCTCTTCGGCAAGCTGAAGAAGGCCGATGAGGAAGGCGAAGGCCGCACCATTCTGCTGCCCATCGCCAAAATCACCGGCGACTCGGCCCAGTTCGTTGGCAAAAAAGGCGGCGACGCCGTGACGTTTGACCTGCAAGCTGCTTTCGGCAACGACGCGGCCACAATTTCGAGCGTGACGGGCCTGAGCAAGGAGGAAGCCGCCGCCGCTACCGGCGACTACGTGTTCAGCGTGGAGAAGGTGAACCGGACCACGGCGCCCGAAATGAACCAGGAGCTGTTCGACAAAGTATTCGGCCCCGAGGCCGTGGCTTCGCAGGAGGAGTTCGATGCCAAAGTGCGCGAAACCATCCAGGCCAACTACGACCGCGAGAGCGAGGGCGCCCTCAGCAACAGCATCGTGGAGCAGCTCGTGAACACCGTGGAGATTAAAGTGCCCACCGAGTTTTTCAAGAAGTGGCTGGTGCGGGCCAACGAAGGCAAGCTGACCGCCGAGAAAGTGGAAGAGCACTACAACGACTACGAAAAGGAGTTGAAGTGGAGCATGATTCGCAACAAGGTGGTAGAAGAAGCCGGCCTGAAGGTGAGCAATGACGAGATTGTGGACCGCACCCTCGACAAAATCATGGGCCAGTTCAATATGCCCAACATGCCCGACGAAATGCGCGAATCGATGCGTCAGTACGCCGACAGCTTCCTGAAGCAGGAGAACGGTAAAAACTACGTGAGCGAGTACGAGGCCATTCTGGCAGAGAAAGTGCTGGAAAACCTGCGCGGCAAAGTTGTTGTTACGGACAAGCCCGTAACGGCCGAAGAATTCCGGACCCTGCACAGCTAGTAATAGCTAAGCAGCCCGATTTTCGGAAAAGCCCTTACGGAGACGTAAGGGCTTTTTTGTTGGCGTTCCAACAACATTCGCTTACTTCGTTCGTCTTTGTTTCCTCACCCGCGCCAGCAAAAGCGGCGCCCCATTTTTCTCCCATGAATCCATTACTGAATAAGCAGGAGTTTCGCAAATTTGCCGTGAAAGGCCAGGGCCTCAACGGCCTGGGCGTGGACCAGTACCTGAGCCACATGGAAGGCGTGGCCCGTCAGAACTTCACCGGCATGACCCGCTCGGTGATTGAGGAGCGCCCCACGCGCTTCGCCGAAATCGACGTGTTTTCGCGCCTCATTATGGACCGGATTGTATTTCTGGGCACGGCCGTGGACGACTACATCGCCAACATTCTGACGGCCCAAATGCTGTTTTTGGAGTCGGCTGATGCCAAAAAGGACATTTTGCTCTACATCAACTCGCCCGGTGGCTCGGTGTATGCCGGCCTGGGCATCTACGACACCATGCAGTACGTGAACCCCGACGTGGCCACGATTTGCACCGGCCTCGCCGCCTCGATGGGTGCCGTGCTGCTGGCCGGTGGCGCCGAGAACAAACGCTCGGCCCTCCCCCACGCCCGCGTCATGATTCACCAGCCCTCGGGCGGGGCGCAGGGCCAGTCGTCGGATATTGAAATTACAGCCCGCGAAATCCTCAAGCTCAAGAAGGAGCTGTATGACATTTTGGCCCAACACACTGGCAAAACCTACCAGGAAATCCACGACAACTCGGACCGCGACTACTGGATGCGCGCCGATGAAGCCAAAGAGTACGGCCTGATTGACGAAGTGCTGGAAAAGAAGAAAAGCTAATCACGGATTCGTCGGATTCTGCCCGGATTTCACGGGTTTCGTGGATGCTTTGCTTGCATGAGAGAGCCCCTGCTGTAATGGTAGGGGCTCTTTTCGTTTTGGGCTGACCACGGAATGCAGCAACGGGAGGGCTACCTTGGGGCCTTCGTCAGCGCTTCGCGTTTTCTCTGTAGGAACCGTTTTTACTGCCTGTGTTACTTTCTGACGCTGGCCCTGGCCTCTTTCGCGCAGCGCCAGCCAGCAGCAAGCGGCTTGCTGTGGCCTGCCAACAAGGGGGTGGTAACTACCCTGGCCGAAAACCAGCACATCGACCAGAGCATTGATGGACCCGGTGCGATGGCCCGGTTTGCCGCTCCCACCGGCATTGCAGTGGATGCCAGCGGCACGGTGTACGTGGCCGACCAGTATAATCACACCATTCGCAAAATCTCGACCGCCGGAGTAGTGCGTACGCTGGAAGGACGGCCCGGCGTGCCCGGTATTGTCGATGGCACCGGTCCAAGCGCCCGCTTCAACAGCCCCCACGAGGTACTAATTGACTCGACAGGGGCGCTGTATGTGACCGATGGCGGCAATGCTATTCGAGTTATCCGGTAATTCCCGGCAATGAAGCAGCGTTTGCGAATACTGAGCGTCAGCACCGGTTCCTGCATTCGGACGCATCCCCTACCCCACCGTCAACTTGGCCTCCGTGCTGCCCGGTTGGAACAAGACTAGTTGCGACGGCGCTAAAACTTGCCCGTGAGGCCGATTTTAAGGTAGGTTTGGTCGTAACCCAGCTCCGTAAATACGCCCAGGTTCTCCAGCAGAAAATACCGGCCACCCACGAAAATACCGGGCGTTAGCCGGGCGTCGTTTCCGGTCCCGGGGGCGGCGGCGCTGCCTTCGTAGGAGGCCTTGGTGTAGCGCAGGCCCACGCTCAGGCCCGCATAAGCATCCAACTCGGACAACACGGGGTAGTGAAACGCGCCGCGCAGGGCCAGCAGGAAATCGGTATACTTCAACTTACCGCTGCTGCCTAAATCCTGCGTGGCGCGTTGGTAGCCGGCCAGCACGCCGGCACCCAGCACGCCCGGCCCGACGGCGAAGAGGCCTCGCTCGTAGGACAGGTTCAGGGCCGGCGATACCGACGGGCTGTCGCCCACGATGTCCGCGCCGTAGTTGCCGCTGCTACCCACG
>JAYSZD010000139.1:0-2132 GCA_043738185.1 Hymenobacter sp.
GGCGCGGGGACGCGGACTACAAAGTCCGCGCTACATCTCAGCCGGCCCTTATACCTTGCGCCGCCAGACGCTACTCAAGCAGCGTTGGCGAAGCTCCAGATGCTGGTTGCTACTGCGTCAATCTCAACCCCGCGCGGACTTGCAGAGTCCGCGCTACAACCTCCCGGCCCGGCCCGCGTTTCACTAAGCGGCGCGGCCCAGCCGCTAACCTCATTTTTCCGCTCTCGCCGCCTGCGACCAATCAACTATTCGGCGGCCACTTTTTTACATGAACACCCCCGAAAACCCCAAGGCTCCCCGCGCCAAGCGCGAAAAGCCCGAAGCCACGGCCATCACCCAGGACCAGGTCCTGCGCGTCTTCGCCGATAACCCCACCAAAGTATTGGCCTACCGCCAGCTCTCGCGCCGCCTCGGCGTCACCACCAAGGTCCAGCGCGAGGAGATTTTTGCCCACATCAAGGTGCTGCGCAAAAACGGCCTCATTACGCTGCTTCAAAACGACGAGTATCGCCTCGCCGATACCGACGCAGTTGCGGCGGCCCTGATGCCGTCCAGCGCCAAAAAACCGACTAAAAAGGGTGAATCGTCGGTGAAGCCCCCGCGCAACCTTTCGGTACAGGACCAGTTCGGCCGTGACCCCATTGTGCACCGCCGCCGCGAGGCCGGCTTCGACTACGTGGATGGCGACGACCGTCCCGAACGCGCCCCTTCCAACACCATCATCGGCACCGTCGATTTGGCCACGCCCAATTTCGCCTTCGTAGTGCCTGAGGGCGTTGATGGTGGCGACGACATCCGCGTGTTCACCGACCAGCTTAAGTTTGCGCTGCAGGGCGACGTGGTGCGGGTGCGCCTGCGCAGTGGCTCCCGCGACGGCCGGCCCATGGGCGACGTGGTGGAAGTGCTCAAGCGCGTGCGTCCCGAAGTGGTGGGCCGCATCCAGATTCAGGGCACGCTGGGCTTCGTGAAGGCTGATAATCGCAAGGTGTATTTCGATGTGTTTGTGCCGCCGCATCTGCTGCACGAGTCGCGCAATGGCGATAAGGTGCTGGTCCGCATCACCGAGTTTCCGACCGACCCGAACCGGCAGCCGACCGGTGAGGTCGTCCGCAACTTCGGGCAGGCCGGCGGTAATGAGGCCGAGATAAACGCCATCATGGCCGAGTTTGGTTTGCCGTTCGAATTCCCTGAGGAAGTGCAGACCGAATCGGAAGGCATTAGCGAGGTAATTCAACCCGATGAAATTGCCCGCCGCCGCGACTTCCGCGCCATCACCACCTTCACCATCGACCCCGCCGACGCTAAGGATTTTGACGATGCCCTGAGCATTCAGAAGCTGGAAAACGGCCATTGGGAAATCGGTGTGCACATCGCCGACGTCACCCACTACGTGCGCCCCGGCACCGAGCTGGAGCGCGAGGGCAAGCACCGCGCCACCTCCGTGTACCTCGTGGACCGCGTGATTCCGATGCTGCCCGAGCGCCTCTCTAACGGCCTCTGCTCGCTGCGGCCGAATGAGGACAAGCTAACCTTTTCGGCCGTGTTTGAGCTGGATGAAGCTGGTAAGCTCTACGAGTCGTGGTTCGGAAAAACCATCATTCACTCCGACCGCCGCTTCAGCTACGAGGACGCGCAGGAGCGCATCGAAAGCAAGGAGGGCGACTACGCCGAGGAGGTGAATATCATGAACGACATGGCGCATAAAATCTGTGCGCAACGCTTCAAGCAGGGGGCCATCACCTTCGAAACCCAGGAGGTGAAGTTCCGGCTGGACGAGAACGGCAAGCCCCTGGGCGTGTATGTGAAGGAGCGCAAGGACGCCCATAAGATGATTGAGGAGTTCATGCTGCTGGCTAACCGCAAGGTGGCCGAGTTCGTCTTCAACCTCAAAAAGACCAAGCCGCGCTTCACGATGGTGTACCGCACCCACGACGCGCCCGAGCCCGAACGCCTGCAAACCTTTGCCCTCTTCGCCCAGAAATTCGGCTACAAGCTCAAACTCGATAATCCGAAAAAAATCAGTACCGAGCTCAACAACCTCAGCTCGGAGGTGATGGGCAAGCCCGAGCAGAACGTGCTCCAGGGCCTGGCCATTCGCACCATGTCGAAGGCCATCTACACCACCGAGCCCC
>JAYSZD010000140.1:0-5233 GCA_043738185.1 Hymenobacter sp.
CAACTCATGAAGGTGAAGCACGCCGTGATTACCAGCGTGAACCGGGACGAACTGAAGGACCGGGGTGCCAGCGTGTGGCGCGAAACGGTAGTCCTCACCAAGCAGCTCAGCCCTGGCACGACTATCGAAACCCTTATTCCGGACGTGAAAGCCAATTGGGATGCTCTGGAGGTAATGATTTCGGGAGGGCAGGAAGTGATTTCGCACAACGTCGAGACGGTGGGCAGCCTGTACCGTCTCGTGCGCCCACAGGCCCGCTACGACCGCAGCCTGGAGCAAATACGCCGGACCAAACTAGCCGGCCACCGTACTAAATCGGGCATCATGCTCGGATTGGGGGAAAAAGCCGATGAGTTGTACCAAGCCATGGATGACCTGGTGGCCAATGGCCTGGATATTCTCACGCTGGGCCAGTACCTACAGCCCACCAGGCGGCACCTCGACGTAGCCGAATTTATCACGCCCGACCAGTTTGCGCACTACAAAGAGGAAGGCCTCCGGCGAGGCCTGAAATACGTGGAAAGCGGCCCGCTCGTGCGCAGCTCGTACCACGCCGAGCGCCACGTGAACGTACCGATTTAGGACGGCAGCAATGGCATTTTTTACGGTCAAGGGACGGTTACGGCGCCGGACGTATTTCCTGCGTCTGGTGCTGCTTTACACCGTGGGAATTGCCTTCTATGCGTTGCCATCGCTTTTTCCAGACTTGGAGTTGCAAAGTAGCTTACGCTTTGTGGCGGGTGGGGGCTTGGTAGTGGTGTGGTACCTCGTGGTGGTGCAGGCGCTGCTACGGCTGCACGACTTGGACCTGAGCGGCTGGTGGGCCTTGGTGGGCCTATTGCCGCTGGTGAGCTATGGGTTGGGTAGTGGCTTGCAATTGGTGCAGGGCAGCCGGGGACCAAACCGGTTCGGTCCCGACCCCAAACGCCCCGAACTACTTTCTGCCGCACCCGCCAGCGGAAACGAGCAACCATTGGCACTGTCGGCGCCCGGCAACTGAGCGCAAAAAAAGCCTCTCCATAGCCGGAGAGGCTTTTTTTGCGCTCGGTGAAAATTAGCGACGGACGTTATTGCCCTGGGGAGGATAGGTGCCGAGGATGCCGTTGACGATGCGCAGGGTTTCGGCTTCGTTGATGGAGTTTTGGTCTACCTGCGCCTGGCCGGTGCCCCGCCACGCCAACTCCTTGCGTCGGGCGTCGATGATATCAATCACCACGGTGCCGGCTTTGTACTGCGTGATGGGCTGCATGCCGCGGCCATAATACCCATAGCCGTAGCCGTAGGGATACCCTAAGCCATTGTAGTAAGGCGAAACTTGCTGCTTTTGCTCCACGCGGGCACTGTAAGCCACGTAAATATCAGGTGCTGTTGCGACTTCCGTCAGACCTTTGCGGGTCATTTCGGTCGAAACAGCGGCCCGCATGCGCTTGTCCAAAAAGGACTCATAGCCTTTGGCCGGCCCTCCTTCAGTATCGGTGGGTTGCTGCGGGTACCAAGCCCAGGTTTTAAAGGCTGAAAAATTAACGGAGTGGTCGAAATCGTTTGTCACGCCCACGCGCGACGATGTGGCGCAACCGGTGGTGCCCAGCAGCAGCGCCAAGCTCAGAGCTGCCAAGGCAGCAGGGCGAGCCAGAAAATGGGTCATTCGAATCATAGAATTTAGAAATACAGAGGTTAATGGAAAATCCAAAAGGGCTGAAAAATCGAGAGGAATAACCGCTTTCGGGAGATGTCATTGTAACGGCGAAACGAACCCTGGCGTTCCACGTAATTCGGCGCCCGATAAGCCCTTATTGCAAGCATTATGCGTGGTTTTAGTTTGGTATAAACAGATTTTGTCCTACCTTACCCCCGAATTTACACTCATGCTCACGCTTTGTCAATGAAAAGTACCGTCTTGTTATTACTGGCTGTTACGGGCCTACTGGCTGCCTGCACATCTGCCCGCGACGAGATGAGCAAAGCCGGAACCAACCGGACTCCTGTGGCTCACAACACCATTGTGGATTGCCCCGTGTACGATGGCATGAAGAAAACCTCCACCGTTCTGGCTCAAACCACCTCCGGCAATGAGGTGCAGGTAACGGATACCATCAATGCTTACTTCGTGCGGGTGCGCCTCGATACGGGCGGGGAAACCAAAGTTGGCTACATGGACCGCCGCTGCTTTGGCGAGCGGGGCAACGAGCGGGGCAACCGCAAAGTGAAGTAGCATCGGCATTTTTGGGGCCACGCTACTTTCGCTTCTATTAAAGAAAACGTCTGAAAAAACAAAGCCTCGCGTATTACGGCGAGGCTTTGTTTTTTCAGACGTTTTCTGCAAGGTGCAAACCCAGCAGTCTGCTAGTACGACGGGCCTTTGTCGGCTTGCACCAGGGTTTCTTCCTGGTCTACGTACTGCTCAACGGGCGTGCAGCTGCAAATCAGGTTACGGTCGCCGTAGGCCGAGTCGATGCGGCTCACGGTGGGCCAGAACTTGGCGGCGCGCACGTACTCCATCGGGTACACGGCTTTTTCGCGGGAATAGGGACGGGTCCAGTCGTGCACCAGCACGGTGGCCGCAGTGTGGGGCGCGTGCTTGAGCACGTTGTCCTTGGCATCGGCCTGGCCGGACTCCACTTCCGCAATTTCCTTGCGAATCGAAATCATGGCGTCGCAGAACCGGTCCAGCTCGTGCTTGCTCTCGCTCTCGGTGGGCTCCACCATCAGCGTGCCCGCTACCGGGAACGACACCGTGGGGGCGTGGAAGCCGTAGTCCATCAGACGCTTAGCAATGTCTTCTACTTCAATGCCGGCCTTTTTAAAATGGCGGCAATCAAGAATCATTTCGTGGGCGCAACGGCCGTGGCTGCCCGAGTACAGCACCGGATAGTGCTCTTCCAGGCGGGCCTTAATGTAGTTAGCATTCAAGATAGCCAACTCCGTGGCGCGTTTCAAGCCTTCGCCGCCCATCATTGAGATGTAGGCGTAGGAAATGGGCAAAATGCTGGCCGAGCCCCAAGGTGCCGCCGAAACTGAGCCGTCGGTGCGGCCTTCTACGGCTACCACTGCGTGACCTGGCAGGAAGGGAGCCAAATCGGCTACCACGCCAATGGGGCCCACGCCAGGGCCGCCGCCGCCGTGCGGAATGCAGAAGGTTTTGTGCAGGTTCAGGTGGCATACGTCGGCGCCAATGTTAGCGGGCGAGGTGAGGCCGACCTGGGCGTTCATGTTGGCACCGTCCATGTACACGCGGCCGCCGTGGGCGTGAATGGTGTCGCAGATGTCCACGATGGTTTCCTCATACACGCCGTGCGTGCTCGGGTAAGTCACCATAAGGCACGACAGCTTGTCGGCGTATTTGGTGGCCTGGGCCGTGAGGTCGGCCACGTCGATGTTACCGTCTTCGGTGCTCTTCACCACCACCACCTGCATGCCGGCCATCACGGCCGAAGCGGGGTTGGTGCCGTGGGCCGAAGCCGGAATCAGGGCCACGTTGCGGTGATGGTCGCCGCGGGATTCGTGGTAGCCGCGAATGGCCAGCAGGCCGGCGTATTCGCCTTGGGCGCCCGAATTGGGCTGCAGGCTCACGGCGGCAAAGCCGGTCACCTCGCAGAGCCAGGCTTGCAGGTCGGCGAAAATCTGCTGGTAGCCTTTGGTCTGGTCGAGGGGCGCGAAGGGGTGAAGCTGGCCGATTTCGGGCCAGGTCACCGGAATCATCTCGGCGGTGGCGTTAAGCTTCATGGTGCACGAGCCCAACGGAATCATGCTGTGCGCGAGGCTGAGGTCCTTGTTTTCAAGCTGCTTCATGTAGCGCAACAGCTCATGCTCGGCGTGGTGCGTGTTGAAGATGGGGTGGGTGAGGTAGTCGCTGGTGCGCACCAAGGACTGGGGCCAGGTCAGCTCCAATTCCTCGGGCAGGCGCAGCGAAGCATCTGCCTCCTTGCCCAGCACTTTGGCAAAAATGCTCAGGATATCGGCCACGTCCTTCAACTCGGTGTTCTGGTTGAGCGAGATGCCCACCCGTACCTCGTCGAAGTAGCGGAAGTTGATGTGCGCGGCTTCGGCTTCCTGGCGCAGCGATTGCTGCAGCTCGGCGCTTTCGAGGCGCAGGTTGAGGGTATCGAAGTAGTGCTCGTTGGTTTGCTCCACGCCCAGCTTCTTCAGGCCGGCTTCCAATGTTTGGGCCAGGCTGTGGGTGTTCACGGCAAACTGCTGAATGCGCTGCGGGCCGTGGTACACGGTGTACATGCCAGCCAGCACGCTCAGCAGCACTTGCGCGGTGCAGATGTTACTCGTGGCTTTTTCGCGGCGGATGTGCTGCTCGCGGGTTTGCAGGGCCATGCGGAAGGCCTTGTTGCCGGCCGCGTCGATGCTCTGGCCAATGAGGCGGCCGGGAATCACGCGCTTGAACTGGTCTTTGCAGGAGAAGAAGCCGGCGTGCGGGCCGCCGTAGCCCATGGGCACGCCAAAGCGCTGCGAGTTGCCCACGCACACGTCGGCGCCCAACTCGCCGGGAGGCGTCAGCAGCGTCAGGGCCAGCAGGTCGGCGGCCATCACCACAAACACGTTGTTGGCGCGGGCCTGGCCGATGAATTCTTTGTAGTCAAAAACTTCGCCGTCGGCGGCGGGGTACTGCACCATGGCTCCGAAGAAGCCTTCGCCGCTCAGGTCTGCGTGGCGGTGGTCGCCCACCACCAGCTCAATTCCCACCGGCGTGGCGCGGGTGCGGAGGAGGTCGATGGTTTGGGGCAGCACCTGGTCGGAAACGAAGTACTGGTTGGCGCCTTTTTTCTTGGTCTGGCTGTGCAGCATGTGCATGGCCTCGGCGGCGGCTGTGCCTTCGTCGAGCAGGCTGGCGTTGGCAATTTCGAGGCCGGTGAGGTCAATCACCATCGTCTGGTAATTGATGAGGGCTTCGAGGCGGCCCTGGGCAATTTCGGCCTGGTAGGGCGTGTAGGCAGTGTACCAGCCCGGGTTTTCCAGAATGTTGCGCTGGATAACCGGCGGCAAAGTTGTGTCGTGGTAGCCGAGGCCGATGTAGGATTTGAACACTTGGTTCTGGCCGGCAATCTGCTTGAATTTCGCCAAAAAAGCCCGTTCGCTGAGGGCGGCGGGCAGGTCGAGGGGTTTTTTCAGGCGGATGGCGGGCGGCACGGTTTCGGCGATGAGCTGCTCAAGGCTGTCCACGCCGATGGTGCGGAGCATAGCGGCCTGGGCATCGGCCCCGGGCGCATTGTGGCGGGCTTCAAAA
>JAYSZD010000141.1:0-2130 GCA_043738185.1 Hymenobacter sp.
TCTTCGCCCACAATCTTGCGGGTGGCCAGAATCACGAGCACCGAGAGAAACAAGCCGGCCGTGGCCGTTATCTGAATGAAGCTGGTGTAATAGCCCCGCTTGTTGTCGGGCGAGTATTCAGCCACGTAGGTGGTGGCCCCGCCGTATTCGCCGCCCAACGCCAGGCCCTGCAACAGGCGCAACACCACCACAATGGCCGGGGCCGCCAGCCCAATTTTATCGTAGCTCGGAATCAGGCCCGTCACAAACGTGGCACCGCCCATGATGAGCAGCGTGAGCAAAAACGTGTATTTGCGGCCAATCATGTCGCCGATGCGGCCAAAGAACACGGCGCCGAACGGCCGCACCACGAAGCCCGCCCCAAACACGGCCAGTGCGCCCAGCAGCGTGTCCTCAATCTTGCCCTTCGAGCCGAAAAGCACCGGCCCGATAATGGTAGCCAGCGAGCCAAAAATGTAGAAGTCGTACCATTCAATCACCGTACCCACGGACGACGCCGTGATGACCTGCCAGATTTTACTGGTCGGCGTCGTGTTGTTGTCGTGGGCAACCTCGGTTTCGACCGGCGCACCATATGCAGGAGAAATTTTTTGTTCCATGGGTTTGCTAGAATGATGGCGTGAAAAAGAAATTATGGGGGGGCGGCCTACAAGAATACCTGCGTTTGCACCGTGATTTCGGGGCGGTACTTCACGTCGTTCACGTTGGTGAAGTCGGGCCGGGGGCGGTAGTTAATCGTGAATTTGGCGTTGTGGCCGTCGATGTAAAAGTTGGAGCCGATATCGAAGATGTTCACGCTCTTGATGTCGCCGTTGGTGGCGCGCAGCCCGTCGTAGCGCGCCAGCAGGTGCGAGGCGTAAGGCTGCATGCGCACCTTGGGGCCGAACACCTTTTTTGGGAGCAGGAAACCGGCCTGCACGTAACCCACCTGACCGGTGCCGGAATGCGGCACCGCGTTGCCGCGGCGGCTGGCGTCGGTGCGGAGCGGGTCGCCGGAGGCGATGCCGTAGCCGGGGTTCGAAAGGCCGATAAAGCGCACGTGGTTCGGGCCCATGTCGTAGTTGTAGTACACCGCGTAGGCGGTGAAGGCCGTGCCCGCCTCCTTGTTGATGGGCGTGTCGAAAAAGGCATCCAGCGACCACAGGCCGATGTCGTGTTTTTGCGCGCCGAAGTTGCTGTTGCTGAAGGAAGCAATGCCCCCCGAGGTGGCCGCGTCGATGGCCGCCGCGTCTAGGACGCTGGTTGCCTCGCGTGACACCATGCCGTCCCTATTATAGAAGAAGCCGCCGCCGAGGTTGAAGACCCGCTTGGTGCCCAGGTACGTGCCCACGTTGAAGGGCAGCAGGTTGGCCTCCTGGTCCAGAAACTCCCAGCTCACGTAGCCCTGATATATCTTGCTGGTTCCCTGTGGGTTATATTGGGCGATATTGGTTCCGGTGTTTTTCCGGTCAACGCCGGTGCCGGTGGTGCGGCCCAGTCCCGCGGGCGTACTCAGGGTACCAGTCTGGTTGGTCAGAAACGACTCGTTCACGCTCAGGGCGTAATCGAGTTTGCTTACCCGGCCCTTGGCGTACACGCCGAGGCCGCGCGCAAACTGGTCGATGGCCTCAATGGTGGGCCAGTTGGTGATGGGCGCGTCCATCGTCAGGTAGTTGAGCGTGCTCGACCGGGTCATGCGCGAAAGGCCGTTCTGGTAGTGCAGGCCCGCGCCCAGGCTCACGTATTTGTTCAGCTTGTACTCCACCACGGCTTCGTGCACGAACAGCTGGGGCTTTTTACCGTCCACGGCCGGGTTCACGCCGCCGTTCACGGCCGTCTGGTTGTTGATGCCAAAGTGCGAGTACACCATGAAGCGCGGGTTCAGCTGCGACAGGATGATGAAGCGGGAACGGCGCAGCACCACGTCAACCTGGTCGTTTTGCGGCTTGCCGGGCGCCCGCGTGGTGCCCGTGTTGTTTTGGGAGTAGCGGCTCCATACCTGGTGCCAGGTGATAAAGCGCAGGTACTTAGAGCCATCGGCCGAAATATTCACCTTCATGCCGGCCCCGTACGGCACCGATTCGGTGGGAATGGAGCTCACGGCGCTGCCCGCGGCCGGTGTTACCGGCGCCGAGGGCGTCTGCTGGCCCG
>JAYSZD010000142.1:0-5229 GCA_043738185.1 Hymenobacter sp.
TCAATAGTAATAGCGCCCTTATCTACCGTCAACTGCCCCACTTCCACGGTGCTTCCTATTAGAGTAAGGGTTGTAATATCCTGACTACCGGTACCATCACCTAGTTTTAGTTTCGAGCTACCCCGCAGTGAGGCCCCATCTGACAAACTAATAGACCCACCCTTCCCTACTACATAGTCTTGATTAAGTTCAACATCAAATCCGTTGATGATAATCACCGCTGCACTACCTGAAGGGGGAGTAGATGAGCAATTAATCCTACCTACCGCATTGACTGCAAAGACCGTTGGGTCTGAAATGCTACCGCTTTTAACAGCCGTATAGATGCACTGTGCTGAGGTAATCGGAGCACAAAAAGCACCGAAAAGGAGCAGCACCACCAAGAAGTTTATAAATGTCTTCATAGCAATATTTTGTGAAAAGTGGAAAAACGCTTTGCCCAACTACACAATAGCCACTATCAATATACCAATAATTTGGTTTAAACAAAAATAATATTTAATAAATACAATTAAAATCAGCTCTGAAAATCTTAATACATCTATCATATTCAATCATAAAAATCAGATTAACAACTACTTATGACAATCCAACCATTATGTACAGCTCAGCATCTCGTCTCGAAAAGCTAACCAATTGATTTACTGCTGCACGCGAGATGCTTCGTCTCTACTTGATGCGCAGAATGGGGTGCATGAATTTTCCCTATTCATTTACTTCTGCACGAGTGCGGCCAACCTTGATTTGAAAATTAAATCTCAAGCAACAGGGGCATAACCATGCTATCAGCTGCTTGGCGATGAGGCTCAGCGTCCGTGTTTCACGCTAACTTTACGGGCATTCCGCTCCCGAGCCAAACCCCTCTTTTCTTTATGACCGACGCTTATATCGTTGACGGCATCCGCACTCCAATCGGTAATTTCGGTGGTACGCTGGCCTCCGTCCGACCCGACGACATGGCCGCGCTGGTCATCCGTGAGCTGCTGGCCCGCAACCCCACGGCCGACCCGGCCGGCATTGCCGACGTGCTGCTGGGCTGCGCCAACCAGGCCGGCGAAGACAACCGCAACGTGGCCCGCATGGCCCTTTTGCTGGCCGGCCTGCCGGCCTCCGTGCCCGGCGAAACCGTGAATCGCCTCTGCGCCTCGGGCTTGTCGGCCAGCATTGCGGCGGCCCGCGCCATCCAAAGCGGCGACGGTGACCTGTTTGTGGCCGGCGGCGTGGAAAACATGACCCGCGGCCCGCTCGTGATTTCGAAGGCCAGCACCGCCTTTGGCCGCGATGCGCAGATGCACGACTCCAGCTTCGGCTGGCGCTTCGTCAACCCGCGCATGGAAGCGCTGTACGGCACCGATGCCATGGGCGAAACCGCCGAGAACCTGGCCGAGCGCGACCACATCAGCCGCGAAGACCAGGACCGGTTCGCGTTCGATTCGCACCAGCGGGCAGCGGCGGCCCGCGACTCGGGCCGCTTTGCCGAGGAAATTGCGCCCGTGCCCATCCCGCAGCGCAAAGGCGAGCCGCTGCTTTTCGAGCACGACGAGTTCATCAAAGCCAACACCACGTTGGAAGGCCTGGCCAAGCTGCGCCCCGCCTTCCGCAAAACCGGTTCGGTGACGGCCGGCAACTCCTCGGGCCTCAACGACGGCGCCGCGGCCCTGCTGCTCGCCTCCGACGCGGGGCTGAAGCAGCACAACCTCACGCCCCGCGCCCGCATCGTGAGCATGGGCGTGGCCGGCGTCGAGCCCCGTATTATGGGCATCGGTCCGGTGCCCGCCAGCCAGCTGGCCCTGAAAAAAGCCGGCCTCACCCTCGACCAAATCGACCTGATTGAGTTCAACGAAGCCTTTGCGGCGCAGGCGCTGGCCTGCATCCGGGCGCTGGGCCTGGCCGATGACGACCCGCGCATCAATCCCAACGGCGGCGCCATTGCCCTGGGCCACCCGCTGGGCATGAGCGGCGCCCGCCTCCTCAACACCGCCGCCCTGGAGCTGCACAAACAAAACAAGCGCTACGCGCTGGTGACCATGTGCATCGGCGTGGGCCAGGGCTACGCCGTGATTATCGAGCGGACGTAGCGCGCCAGCAAGGGAATATGCGCGGCATCCGTTAGAGTATCTGCTTCAACAATGGCAATTCAAAAAGCCCTTCAACTACTGGTTGAAGGGCTTTTTGAATTGCTACAAGCAGGCTACAGGCCATCCGGCAGTCATGCATAAATAAACGTATTGAATAGTAGAACGCCATGCTGAGCTTGCCGAAGCATCACCGGGTTTCTACTACGATTACTCATGCGCGAGTACTTAAAAGCAGCCGCCGCGCCCGGCGCTCCGGTAGGAGCCCAGGCGCGGCGGCGCGGGTAACAGCAAGAAAAGCGTGCCGGCAGCGCTATGCGGGGCGGCGACGGCTGCGCAGCTTGCGCAGGCCGTAGGCCACGCCACCGGCCAGCAGCAGCGAGGCCCCGCCGTCGACGGGCACGGCGGTGGGGGCGGCGGCCGGTTGGGGGCCGCCCGAGTCGGGCTGGGCCGCCGCGTGCTGTGCGCCGGCGCCGGCCAGCAGCAGGGCGAGGGCCAGCAAGGAAAACGATGGTTTCATCGGAAGGAATGGGGAAAGAGAAATGTCAAAAAGGGAGAAAAGCCAGTGGTCCCGGTAGTCCGGTAGTCCGAGGGCCGTCAACCGGCGGCTTCCGGGTGGGAAGCCGCCGGCGAAGGGCCCCCGGCCGGCGGGGAGGCGCTTACTGGCGCACGAGACGCTTGGTCAGCGTTTGGCCCTGCTGAGTGGTCAGGCGTAGCGTATACACGCCCGCGGGCAGGGAGCGCACGTCCAGCTGCTGCTCGGCGGCAGCGAGCGGGGCCGTTTGCACGAGCTGGCCCACGGCGTTGAGCACCTGTACCTGCACGCGGCCCCAGGCGGCGGGGCGCACGAGCTGCACCAGCCCTTCGGTGGGGTTGGGGTAGAGGCTCAGCTGCTGGGCCAGCTGGCTGGCCGTGTTCAGGGGCCGGCCGGCTACTTCCAGCTGCAGGCGGCCGGCGCTGGTGCCGGCGGGCAGCGTGAGGGTGTAGCGGGTGCCAGCCTGCAGCGGGGTGCGCGTGCCGGTGCTCAGGTCCACGAGCACCACGTCGGTGCCGGCGGGCAGGTTGGCGAGCGTGGCAGCCGTGAGCGTGTAGGTGCCAGCGCGGGGGGCGCGCACGCTCAGCGGCACGGGCTGGGCCAGGGGGAAGGCCGGGCGGCCGTCGATGGCCAGCGCCTCGCCCGAGGCGGCCAGCGTGGCCACGCTCAGCCCGTGGGAGTTCCAGAGCTTGGCCGCGTCAAACTCGCCGTCGAAGCCGGTGGTGGCGCCGGCCTGGGCGTACACGGTCAGCGCATCGGTGAGGCCCTGGCCGGCCAGGGTCAGCTGCAGCTGGGGGCGGGTGTCGGCCGCACCCCGGCGCACGGGGGCCTGCTGGGTGTAGTCCGTCACGCGGTTGGCGTTGGTCAGGTCCAGGTTGCCGATGCCCTGGCCGGCACTCACCCGGACGAAGAAGCCCTGGGCCGTGCCGACGAGCGGGTCGCCGAAGCCGTTGATGAAGCTGCGGTAGCCGCCGCCGTACTGGCTGGTGCTCTCGAACGTGTAGAAGGCGGCGTCCACGTTGTTGCGCTGGCCGGGCTTGATGGTGCCCAGGTCCAGCGGCGACGGGTAGGGGTTGCCCAGCAGGTGCCAGCCGGCATCGGCGGCGTTGGGTCCGGTCAGCTCGCGCGTGAGGGTGCGGCCCTCCAGGTCGGTCTGGTTGGCCGGGCCCACGAAGTCAATCAGGGCCCCGCCGCGGGCCTGCACGACGAAGCCGCGGGTCGATTCCATGGTCCGGTCCAGGCTGGTGGGCACCTCGAAGCCTTTGTCGAAGGCCGCGTAGTTGTTGGTGGCCGTGCTCAGCCGGCTCTGGTTGTAGAAGAAGAGCGTGGGGAAGGGCGTGGTCGTGCCCGGCGTGGCCGAGCTGTTGTACGTGGCAGCCTCCCTGATTTCGGTCTGGACACCGGGGCCGGTCAGGTCGGCCAGGGTGGTGAGCACCGGGGCCGTGAGGTGGCGGTAGCCCAGGCCGGCGTTCAGGCTCGGGTCGATGTAGCGCTGCACAGTCACGTCGCCGCTCACCGTGCCGCTGTTCTCGTTCACGAGCAGGGCCGTGCCGCTGGCGCCGGAGAGCAGCGTGAGCGCGTTGCCGGCCGTCACCAGGGTACCGGCGTTCAGCCGCAGCACCTCCGTGATGGCCACCGGCTGGGTGAGCGTCAGGGTGCTACCATCGTTTAGCATTTCCAGGCTGCGCACGGTGGCCGGCAGTCCGGTGCCGGTTTGCTGCGTCACATCTTGCAAATAGATATACCGCGCGCCGGTGCTGAAACTCCGACCGCCCGTCAGGCGCACGGCACCGGTGGCGGCGGGCAGGGCCGAAATACCGTCCCGGGTGCTGATGACGAGCGCGGCGCCGTCGGCCAGGGTGAACGAGCCGGGGCCGGTCATGCTGGTGCTGTTGGTTTCCAGGCTGCCGCCGCTCTGCACCACGAACGCGCCGTTCACGACCACGTTCCCGGTCAGCGAGGCCTCGCCGGTGCCCGTGACGGTGATGTTGTTGTACAAGCCCGCCGGCACGCCGCGCCGGGTGCTGACGACCAAGTCTTCGGCCACATCCGTGACGGTGATGGTGAAGAATTTCGTGAACGAGAGGTTGCCCGCGCCCGAATCGGTGGTGCGGATGCGGACCGTGTAGTTGCTTTGGGCCTCAAAATCGAGCGCAGTGGCGCCCACCCGGAGTTGGTTGCCCACGAGGGTGAAGGCGCCGTTGCCAACGTCGCCGAAGCCGCTCACCAGGGCGTAGGTGTGCGTGTCGGCCACGTCGCCGTCGTCGGTGGTGAGCAGGCCCACCACGGCGTTGGGGGCGTTTTCGGCCACGGCGGCGTTACTCAGGAAGATGTTCGAGGGCGCGGCGTTGGCGGGCGCGGTCACGGTGAAGGTCAGCGCGTTGGACGTGCCATTTGGGTTCGTCAGGGTCACCGCCACGGGGCCGGGGCCGACACCCGCTGGCACAATTACCTCCAGCTCCGTGCCTAAATTGCGCATGATAGTAGCGGGGGCGGTACCGAAGAAGACTCGGTCAAAGGGGCTGAAGTCGTTGCCCGTCAGCGTCACCGGGCTACCCACCGGCCCTGAGTCGGGCGAGAGGCTGGTGAGGGTGGGGCCTTCCACCACATCGTTCACGG
>JAYSZD010000143.1:0-5224 GCA_043738185.1 Hymenobacter sp.
TTGGGCACCGTGGGATTGGCGGCGAAGGCGGCCGAGCCCAGCAGGCCCAACTCCTCGCCGGTCAGGAACACGAAGAGCATGCTGCGCTTGGGCTTTTCCTTTAGCTGGGAGTAGATTCTGGCAATTTCGAGCACGCAGGACACGCCTGAGGCATTGTCGTGGGCGCCGTTGTTGATGGAGTCGCCTTGCACCGGCGCGGTGATGCCCAGGTGGTCGAGGTGGGCCGAATGCACCACGTATTCGTTCTTCAGCTTCGCATCGGAGCCCGTGACTTTGCCCACCACATTGTAGCTCTCCATGTCCTGATACGTGGACTGCGCACTGGCCGAAATCGTAGTTTTCAGCATCGCCGAAGCCGGTTTGCCCCTCTTCATCGAAGCAAATACCGTGGCCGTATCCAAGCCGGCGGTTTGCATGAAGCGCTGGAGCGTGGCGCCGTTGATGGTGGCGTAGAGCTGCTGCTTGCTGCCCACCGCGAAGGAGCGCGACGACGCCACTTTGCCATTGGGCCCCAGCACGCTGTAGGTGCCGCGCTGCACGCCGGGCAGCGTGCGGGCGCGCGGCGAGGCCACCATCAACCCCACGGCGCCGCGGCGCATGGCATTCTGCAAAATGACCGATAAATCCTGACTGGCGGCGGCCACCGTGGAGGCAAACGTGCCCGGCGCCCCGCGCACTATCACCACCACTTTGCCCTTCACGTCGAGGCCGGCAAAATCGTCGTAGCCCAGGTCGGGCGCGCTGATGCCGTAGCCCGCGAAGACCAATGGCGCATCGGTAACGGCCGTGATGGGCAGCTCCGGGCTGGGGTACACCACGTAGTCCTGCCCGGCGATGAGCGGAGCCACTCCCTGCGCATCGCGGGCCGAGAACGTGGCGCCAGGCTTGATGAAGGCTTTGCGCAGGCCCACTTTCTGGATGTAGGTGCCGCCCTCGCCGGCAGGCTGCACCCCGAGGGTTTTCAGCTGCTGCGACACGTAGTCCACGGCCATTTGGTAGCCGGGCGTGCCGGCCTGGCGGCCTTGCAGCTTGTCATCGGCCAGGTAGGCAATATGGGCCTTGATGGCGGCGGGCTGCACCTGGTCGAGCACTTGCTTCACGGGCGCGGGCACCGTGAGCGGCGCTTGCGCCTGGGCGGTGCTGGCCATCAATAAGCTGGCAAGTGCCACTTTCGGAAAAAAAGTTTTCATATTTTAAACAACGAGTTGTGTACGTTAGCCAAACGAGCGTTTCCCGCAGAGGTCGCAGAGGGAAATATTATTGCAAGTAGCGATGCGTAAGTCCACTATTTCAGCTCCAGAATTTGCTTTAGCTCCGCATCGGTCACCGTTAGGAGACCTACTTTGGGCAGGCGCTGGGTGAGGAAGCGCCAGTTGGGCTCCTGTTTGAAAATGGGCCGCAGCAGGGCCAGCGCGGCGGGCACCTGCTGCTTGTTGGCCAGCGTGATGGCGTGCCAGTACTTCATTTCGAGGTTTTTGGGGAACATCTTTTCGGCGGCCTCATACTCGCGGATGGCGGTGGGCATGTCGTTCTTCTCCACCGCGAAGTCGCCGGCGTTCATGTGCTCGTAGGCGCGGTGCAGGCTCAGGAGGCGGCGCAGCTCGGGCAGCGGGGCGGCGTGGTCGTCCACGCGCAGGTCCACGAGGCGGTCGGCCCAAGGGCCTTCGGTGGCGGTGCCGCGCACCACCAGCAACGCGGCCGACTGCCGGCCGCGGATGTCGCCGCCCACGGCTTCGGCCGCGTCGAGGGCAGCCAGCACCCGCTCGGCCAGGGGCAGCCCGGCATTCTGTTCGTAGGCTTTGGCCATGGCGGGCCACACCTTGTCCGAAAGCATCATGTTGGCCTGCACCGAAAACTGGGCGCCCTGCTGGTGGCCGGCCATATCCACGCACTTCTTGCCGGTGTGGGTGGCCACGCGGCCCTGGTTGTCCAGAATTGAAACCTGGCGCACGTCCCGGCCTTCGTCGTTGGCCAGCAATTCGTCGAGCGCCTGCTGGGCCGATTTGCCGCTTTTCAGCAAAGCCAACCCGCGCAGGCCAAAGGACTTATTGGTGAAGGACTGCGTGGCCACCACGCCCACGCCGGCTTCGCCCCAGCTCACCGAAGTGCCCACCGAAAACCAGTGGCTTTGCACGGCCACGGCCATCTCGCCGGTGGCCGGGTCGCGGGCCACAATGCTGAAGGTGTGCGCAAACGGGTCGGTACTGGAGTACATCTGCGCCGTGGCGGGCAGGCGCAGCGAGAGGAGCAGCAGGAGCGAAAGCAGGTATCTGTATAGCATAGAAAAGCGCGTGAGGTGGGAATGATGCAGCCAAGTTACGCGGCGAAAAATCTCAGCTCCGTCTTGGCCGCCAAACCCAAATCAACCCGCCGGGTTTACCTTGCCTCCCTCCTGCTCTATGCCAACCATTCAGTCGCCCGTTGTTCGCGTTTCTCGCCTTAGCAAGCACTTTGGGGCGCACGCCGTGGTGCAGGACGTCTCGTTTGAGCTGGCGGCCGGCGAAACCCTGGTACTGCTCGGGCCCAGCGGCTGCGGCAAAACCACGCTGCTCAAGATGCTCAACCGGCTGATTGAGCCCGATGGCGGCACGGTGGAAATCAACGGCCGGGACGTTCTGGCCCAGCGGCCCGCGCTCCTGCGGCGGGGCATTGGCTACGTCATTCAGCAGGTGGGATTGCTGCCGCACTACACCGTGGCCGAGAATATTGCGGTGGTGCCGCGCCTGCTGGGCCACACGCCAGCCGCCATTGCGGCCCGCATCGCCGCGCTGCTCACCCGCCTGCACCTGCCGCCCACCCGCTACGCCGCGCTGCTGCCGCACCAGCTTTCGGGCGGGCAGCAGCAGCGTGTGGGCCTAGCCCGCGCCCTGGCCGCCGACCCGCCCATCATCCTGCTCGACGAGCCCTTCGGCGCCCTCGACCCGCTGACCCGCGCCAGCATCCGGCGCGAGTTTCGGGAGCTGGACGAGCTGCGCAGCAAAACGGTGGTACTCGTGACCCACGACGTGACGGAAGCCTTCGAGCTGGCCGACCGGATTCTGCTGCTCGACGCCGGCCGGGTGCAGCAGCTGGGCACGCCCCGCGAGCTGTTGTTCCGGCCGGCCAACGACTTTGTGCGCCGCTTCTTTGCCGCCGAGCGGCTGGCCTTGCAGCTGCGCATCCTCACGCTGGAAGACGTTTTTGGGGCTGAATGGGCCGACTTTGGGCCCTGGAGGACCGGTTTTGAGGCAAATGAGGTCGATTCCGGGCTTCGAAGGTCTGACTTTGAACCTCCGAGGCCCGAAATCCTGGGTCCGACCCAAAAAGTCGAGCCAACTAGGGCCGGCTCTGAGCCAAATTTGCCCGAAATCCCGGGTCCGACTCCGGATTTCGACCCTCGGACCACCGTGCACGAGGCACTAGAGGTGCTGACCGGGGCGGCCCCGACCGCTCAGCCCTTCACCGTGGCGCAGCTGATGGCGGCTTTCGGCAAAGCCCTGCAACGAGAGGAGGACGCATGGAAACGCTAGTCGCGCTGCTCACCTTTTGGCGCGAGCAGGCCGGCAAGCTCGGCGAGCAAACCTTGCAGCATATCGGCCTCACGGCGGTTTCGCTGCTGCTGGCGGTGCTGCTGGGCGTGCCCGTGGGGCTGTGGCTGTCGCGCCGGCCGCGCTGGGCCCCGGCGGTGCTGGGCCTGGCCGGCGTGCTGCAAACCGTGCCCAGCATCGCGCTGCTCGGCTTTCTGATTCCGCTGCTGGGCATTGGGCCGAAGCCCGCCATTTTCGCGCTGTTTCTCTATTCGCTGCTGCCCATTATTCGCAACACGCTGGCGGGCATTCAGGGAGTGGCGCCCGCCGTGGTGGAAGCCGCCCGTGGTCTGGGCCTCACCGATGGCCAGGTGCTGCGGCGTGTGGAGCTGCCGCTGGCTCTGCCGGTGCTCATGGCTGGCATTCGCACGGCCACGGTCATCAACGTGGGGGTGGCCACACTGGCGGCCTACGTGGCGGCGGGCGGGCTGGGCGAGTTCATCTTCGGCGGCATTGCTCTGAATAATCCGGCCATGATACTGGCCGGGGCCCTGCCGGCGGCCGGACTGGCGCTGGCTTTTGATGCCGCGCTGGGCGGGGTGCAGCGGCTGAGCGCCCGGCGCCTGGGCCGGGTGGGCGCGGGCCTGCTGGTGGCGCTGCCGCTGCTGGGCGGGCTCTACCTGCTGCCGCGCGCCAGCGGCAAGCTGCTGGCGGGCTTCAGCCCCGAGTTCGTGGGCCGGGCCGACGGCCTGCCCAGCCTCACCAAAACCTACGGCCTCACGCGCCTGCCCAGCGTGGTACTGGCGCCCGCGCTGGTGTACGAAGCCGCCCGCAACGCCAATGTGGACGTCATCGACGGCTACTCCACCGACGGCCGCATTCGGGCCTACCACCTGCGCGTGCTGCACGACGACCGCCGCGTGTTTCCACCCTACTACGCCGTGCCCGTGGTGCGGCCGGCGCTGCTGCGCGAGCATCCGGAGCTGGCCCCCGTGCTGGCCCTGCTCGACGGGCAGATTTCGGATTCGGTGATGACCAACCTGAACTACCGCGCCGACTACCTGCACCAGTCGCCCCAGGCCATTGCCGAAAGCTTTTTGCGGCGGCGCGGGCTGTGGCGCACGCCCCGGCCGGTTGTGGCCGGCGCGCCCGTGGTGCGCCTGGGCTCCAAGATTTTTGCCGAGCAATACATTCTGGCCGAGCTGTACGCCGCCCTCATCCGGGGCAGCACCGGCCTGGCCGTGCAAACCAAAACCGGCCTCGGCGGCACCACCATCTGCTTCGAGGCCCTGCGCGACGGCGCCATCGATATGTACCCGGAGTACACCGGCACCGGCCTGCTGGTACTGTTGCAGCCCACGCCCGCCGTAGTCGACTCGCTGGGCGGCCGCCCCGATGCGGTGTTGAACTACGTGCGCCGCGAGTTCCGGCGCCGCTACCAGCTGGAGTGGCTGGCGCCTTTAGGTTTTAACAATACCTATGCCCTGCTGATGCGGGGGCAGCAGGCGCAAGAGCTGGGCATTGCGACGGTGTCGGAGCTGGGGGGGTATTTGCGGCGGTGAATGATAATGGAACCTCATGCGGCTGGTTCAGCTGGCGCACGTCTCAGACGCGTGCCGACTGGAGCCGGCGGGCCCGGCTGGTTCAGCTGGCGCGCGTCTCAGACGCGTGCCGACTGGGGTCGGCGAGCCCGGCTGGTTCAGCTGGCGCGCGTCTCA
>JAYSZD010000144.1:0-2128 GCA_043738185.1 Hymenobacter sp.
CAGGAGGTTTTTCAATCCAAGTTAGATAGAATTGGTTTGACTTCGCAGGGTGCTTTGTCGAGGGGTAGTGCCATCAACGAACTGCGGGATAGTAGTGAGATTATACGGTTCGTATTTTCTGACTTTCAGAAAACGGGTTTTAATATTAAGCAGATAGAAAGAATAGCGGCGAAAAGAAAGCTGGTTCTTGCCCCAATAGCAGCAAAATCGGTTGCAAATATCTATGTTGATAGTGTTTGGCTCGATGACGCGTTTGTGCGGGTGCAAACTAATGTTGGTTTACATGTTCGGTTGAGGAATGGAGGAAGCAATGTTGCTTCGAACTGCCCGGTGAAGGTGTTTTTGGGCGCCAAGCAAGTTGCGGCATTTCAGGTGACAATAGCGCCTGGAGAATCGACTGCTTCCGTGTTGCAAGTGCGGTTGGAAGATGATAAATTGGTGCTGGGGCGAGTAGTAACGGAAGATGCTCCGGTGACTTTTGACAATACATACTATTTCACCATGCAGCCCGCAGCCGCTATTCGAGTGCTTGAGATTGGCGATACTCCGGTTGCTGAACAGCTTTATGGCAATGAGCCGTTGTTTAGTTACGCGTTTTCAAAGCCTCAAAACCCGAGCTTTGGAGTGATGCGACAGGCTAATCTGGTGATAATTCAGGAGGTAGAGCGGCTGGATGCCGGCTTGCGCGATGGACTGAAAGCAGTTGTGCAGCGGGGGGGAAGTGTAGTGGTGGTGCCAACTGCTTCGGTGGCAGGCCAGGCTTCTTACCAGGCGCTTTTTAAAGAGCTGGGCCTTGGTACCGTGCAGTGGGAGGCGACAGCAACACCGCCGGAATTGCGCGAGGTGGCCATGCCAAGCGCCCGCGAACCGTTCTTTCGGGATGTGTTTGGGGCGCAGCAACGGGCCGTGACCATGCCCCGTGTGGCGCCGGTGTTGCGGTGGGCACGCACGGGAACCGATATTTTGCGGTTGCGGGATGGGGAGAGCTACCTGGCGAGTTTCACAAGTGCGGCAGGAAGCGTATCCGTCTTTTCGGCGCCTTTTGCGACAGCGTACTCTGATTTTTTGCAGCATGCGCTTTTTGTGCCGGTCATGTATCGGTTGGCAATGCTGAGCTACCGTAACGAACAGCTGCCTGCTTATCGCCTGACGGCGGGCACGCTGAGCCTGCCGCTGCCGTCCACGGCTGGCACTGGGAATTCGGAGGAAGCGGGCATTCGATTAGTAAAGGATAGTGTGACGTTTATTCCGGTTCAGCGGGTGGTCGGGCCACAGGTACGTCTGGATTTGCCCCAGGGCATGAACGCGCCGGGCTTTTACCAGGTGCGGCAGCGCGGCAAGGTGTTGGCTACGCTGGCGTTCAATGCGGATAAAAGCGAATCGGAGCTGGCGACTTACACTGCGGCTGAATTACGCCAGCTGTTTGGAAACCAGCCCAATGTCACGGTGCTGGAAAGCGGCCGAAATGGAACCGGGATTGCTAAGTTTACGGCCGAGCAATCGGGCCAGCCGCTGTGGCGCTATTTCGTAGCATTTGCGTTGGCTTGCTTGCTCGCGGAAACATTGCTGATTCGTTTCGCTAACAGAGCGGCTACCCGCGCTGGGAGCGGGGCAACTGCGTAGGCGCGCATGCAGGAATAATGGCAATCCAGATGCATTAACGCGTATCTTGTCGCCTGAATCAATGCTCTGCTTATGGATACTTCCTTTGAACCTGCTCCTGCTCAGACCAAGGCAACAGTGGGCCTGGCAACGCGCCTGGGGCTGCGTTTTGGGGTAGGAGCGGGGGTGGGGTGTGCTATCTGGATGGTGGTTTTACAGCTCACTGGCAGCAATGGCTTCGGCCCCAAGCAGCTAATGGCGCAACTGCTCGTGCCATTAGCTGCCGTAGCCAGCCAGTGGATTTTGCGGCGGCAGCTAAAGCCTGAAAAACCCGGACTGGGGCGTTCGTTGGGAGTGGGGGTGCTCACCGTGCTGGTGGCCGCGCTTATCTCGGCGGGCAGTTTGGTGGGGCTGGCCTACGGGGCCGGCGAAAAGGCGTTGGCGGGGCACCGGGCGGAAGTTTTGGAGATAGTGCGCGCGCAGCAGCGGGAGAATTCCAAAGTGGTGCTGAGTGCGCAGCAAAAGC
>JAYSZD010000145.1:0-5223 GCA_043738185.1 Hymenobacter sp.
CGGTCTGAGTTTGGCGATGTGCAGTATGAAGAAGGCAGTGTGGGGCTGGCCTCGGCGGGCAAAGACACCGAGAGCTGCCAGTTTTTTATCAACCACACCGCCACCCCGCACCTGGACGGCCGCTACCCCATTTTCGCGCAGGTGGTGGGCGGCATGGATGTGGCCCACAAGCTCGAAATCGGCGACCAGATTCTGGGCGTGGAGCTGGTGAAATAACAGGCTGCCGCGCACCAGTCGCTCTGCTTAGCGTCAGTCGGCAAAAAATGGCGCAACAGTGTGAGCACATGTGATTATGCCTCATACTGATTCGTGAACTGAAAAATCAACCAAAAATATCAAACTTGCAATTGGCCCAACTATAAATAAAGCAATGCGTTACCTTGTGGAACTGAGGAAAAACCACATATGACTACTGCCGAGCTACAACATTCCTTGGAGCAGCAGCAAGCCGAGAATGCGGCTTTGCGGGCGGCGCTGGCCCAGGCCACGGGTGCCGTTCGCCTTCAGCCCGCCGCCGGCGCACCGCCGCCTGCCCACGAGCAGCTGGTGCTGCTGATGCAGCAGCTACACCTCGCCGTGTTGCTCACTGATGCGGATGGGCGGGTGACGTGGGTGAATGACGGCTTCTCGACGCTGTGCGGATTTGAGCTGTCCGAAGTGTTCGGGCGACTACTGGAAACCTTCCTGCGGCCCGACCTCGACGACCCCCAAACCCTGGAATACGTTGCGACCCGGCTGCGCGACAAAGTGCCGTTTCAGTACGAAGTGCGCAACCCGCGGGGCGGCAACCAGTCCTGCTGGATTCGGGTGAAGGTGCAGCCCATTCGCAACGAAGCGGGCGAAGTGGTGCTGGCGGGCTTGCTGGAGGATATCTCGGAATGGAAGAAAAGCCAGCTCACCCTGGCCGAGAGCGAGCACCGGTTTCGGGCGCTGGCCGAGAACGTGCCGGTCGTCCTCTACGAATGGCGTCACAACTTCGACGGTACGTACGGCTTCAACTACATGAGCCCGAAAATGCTGGAGCTGTTTGGCATTCCGCTCACGGGCTTCGGCGATGTGCTCCGGTTTTCGCACGCCGACGACCTGCCCGGCCTGTGGCAGTCCATTGAGGAGGCTGCCCGTAACCAGGCGCCGTGGTTTTACGAGGGCCGGCTAACGGTGCCGGGGCAGCCTTTGCGCTGGGTTCGGGGTAACTCCGTGCTCACCGGCCGCGACGCAACGGGGGTGAGCTACAGTGGTATTCTTCAGGACATCACGTCCCTGAAACAGGCCCAGCGCGAAACCGACCTGCGCTGGCATCTAGCCGTGGAAGGCTTTGGCGACGGCATCTGGGAGCATGACCTGCGCGTCCCGCAAAACGTAACGTACTCCGCCGAATACAAGGCCATGCTCGGGTACCGGGCCGACGAGTTTCCGGACGAGTACGAGTCCTTTGCCGCGCACATTCATCCCGAAGACCTGGCGCCGGCTCAGCAAGCCGCTGCTACCTATCTGGCAGGCGATTCGGCGCTGCTAAAGGTCGAGTTTCGCATGCGCTGCAACGACGGCCGCTACAAATGGATACTCAGCCGCGGCCTGGTCACCGAGCGGGCGCCCAACGGCGCGCCGCTCATCATCTCGGGCACGCACACCGACATTTCGAAGCTGAAAAAGGCCCAGGAAGCGCTCGATGCCTCGGCCCGACGCTTGTCCACGGTCATTGTCAACTTCCAGGAAGGACTGGTGCTGGAAGACGAAAACCGCCGCATCGTGCTCTCCAATGAAGCGTTTTGCAAGTTGCTGGCCGTCCCCGGCACGCCTGCCCGGCTGGTAGGCAAAGACGGCGGATGGCTAACGGAAGGCTCGAAATCTTACGTCAAAGACCCTACGCAGTACGTG
Source organism: Hymenobacter sp. (assembly GCA_043738185.1). Taxonomy (GTDB): domain Bacteria; phylum Bacteroidota; class Bacteroidia; order Cytophagales; family Hymenobacteraceae; genus Hymenobacter. The sequence goes on from JAYSZD010000145.1 coordinate 1,879, forward strand.
GCGCGGATTCAGCACCTGCTCCGCGAGCGGCTGCCCGTGGCCGGCGACGTGCTGAGCCTGGTCGACGGGCGCACTATCAAGCGGGACTTCGCGCCGATTTTTGACCAAAGCCGCTACATCGGCCACCTGTGGAAGTATGAGGACATCACTGCCCGCACCAAGGTCGAGGCAGACTTGAAACGGCGGGAAGAAAAGTACCGCGGCATCATCGAAAACATGTCGCTGGGCCTGGTAGAGGCCGATTTGGATGACCACCTGCTCTACGCCAACCAGAGTTTCTGTGGTATGACGGGCTTCTGTACCGACGAGCTGATGGGCCGCCGCCTGTCGCCCCTGCTGCTGACGGGCGAAGATTTGGTGCTGGTTGAGAGCAAGCAGGCCGTCCGGCAGCAGGGCATCGCCGATTCTTACGAAATTGCGGTAACCACCAAGTCCGGCGAGGTGAAGTGGCTGCTGGTGAGCGGCGCCCCGCTCTACGACGATAATCAGCGGCTAATTGGCTCTATTGGCATTTACCTCGACGTGACGCCGCAGAAAGTGCTGGAAGCCAGTCTGCGCGAAGCCAAGGGCCAGGCTGAGGTCAGCACACGGGCCAAACAGGAGTTTCTGGCCAATATGAGCCACGAAATTCGCACGCCCATGAATGCCATTCTGGGCATGAGCCAGCTGCTGGCCAAAACCGACTTCGACGGCCCCCAGGCGAGCTACTTGAACGCCATCACGGCTTCGGCTGAAAACCTGCTGGTCGTTATTAATGACATTCTGGACCTGTCCAAAATCGAAGCCGGGCGCGTGGTCGTCGAAACTATCGGGTTTAGCGCCGCCCGGTTGTGCGCGCAGGTCGAAAAAACGCTGCGCTGCAAAGCCGAGGAAAAAGGCCTGCGCATCGTGACCCGCATCGACCCCCGGTTGCCGAAAGTCCTGCTCGGCGACCCGTACCGCATCACGCAGATTCTGCTGAACCTGGCCGGCAACTCCGTGAAATTTACCGAGCAGGGAGTGGTAAGCATTGCCTGCAACCTGCTAGTACCTACTGCGGCGGACACGGTCACCGTCGAATTTGTGGTGCGGGACACCGGCATTGGCATTGATGCCGATTACCTGGCGCAGATATTTGATGATTTCAGCCAGGAAGATTCGTCGGTGACCCGCAAATTTGGTGGCACGGGTCTGGGCCTGGGCATCAGCCAGAAGCTGGTGGAACTACTGGGCGGCACCCTGCGCATCGAGAGCCAGAAAAACCAAGGCACCACCAACCGCTTCATCCTGCAGCTGCCCATCGGGGAGGAGCAGGACTTGCCGCAGAAGGAGTACTCCGACATCAGCCATTTGCGGCCCGCATTGCGGGGCAAGCGCATTTTGCTCGTCGAAGACAATGTATTCAACCGCATGCTGGCCACCATTTTCCTCGCTAACGCCGGCATGGAAGTGACCGAGGCCGCCAATGGGGAAGTGGCCCTGGCCCTGGCCGCTCACCAACGCTTCGACCTGGTGCTGATGGACGTGCAAATGCCCGTGATGAACGGCTACATTGCCACGGCGCTGCTCCGCGAGCGGTTCGGACCCACGGTACCCATCATCGCTCTCACGGCCAATGCCATCAAAGGCGAGCGGAGCAAGTGCCTGGCCGCCGGCATGAATGATTACCTCACCAAGCCGTTTCAGGAAGCCGCGCTGGTCAAAATGGTGCACGATTGGGTGGCGGGGCCGCTCAGCACGGCGCCGGAGTTTTGACTCAGGTTTTAGCGCCCGTTGGTTTCTGGTCGAATAAGCCGTTATGGCTAGCGGTTTACCAGCTTCAGGGCACCTTCGCCGTAGCGGGCGCCGGCTACGGGGTGCGCGGCCAGCAGCTGCTTCAGCCGCTGTATATCGGTTTCGGATAGGGTGATTTCGGCCGCCGCCGCATTTTCATCCAGGTACTCGCGGCGCTTGGTACCGGGAATCGGCACGATGCCAGTGTCCTGCGCCAGCAGCCACGCCAGGGCCAGCTGCGCCGTGCTGATGCCTTTTTCGTCGGCCATTAGGTGCAGGCCGGCCACCAGGGGCGCGTTGGCATCAGCAGCCTCCTCGCCAAAACGCGGCATGCTCCGCCGCAAATCCCGCACGGCCAGCTGCGGCCCGGGGTTGGTGAGCAGCCCGCGGCCCAATGGCGAAAAGGGCACCAGACTGACGCCTAACTCGCGGCAGGCTGGCAAAATATCCGCTTCCACGTCGCGGGTAAATAGGGAGTATTCCGATTGCAGCGCCGCGATGGGATGCGTGGCCTGGGCCCGGCGCAGCGAGGCTGCCGACGCTTCGGACAATCCCAGAAACCGAACCTTCCCGGCCTGCACCAGCGCGCCCATGGCCCCCACCATTTCCTCCACTGGCACGGCCGGGTCGATGCGGTGGGCGTAATACAGGTCGATGGTATCGATGCCCAGACGTTTCAGGCTGGCCTCGCAGGCGGCAGCAATGCGCTCGGGCCGCACATCAACCGCGGCTCCGCCCTGGCCATCGGCTACAAAACCAAATTTGGTGGCCAGAAAAACCGTGGCCCGGTTTGGCACCAGCACTTGCCGCAGCAGCTCTTCGTTGGCCCCGAATCCGTAGACATCGGCCGTATCCCACAGGGTCACGCCAAGGTCCAGGGCGCGGTGCAGCGTCGCCACGGCCTCGTGCGCATCGCTGGGGCCGTAGGCGTAGTCAGAGGCCATCGACATGCAGCCCAGGCCCAGCGCGGAGACTTGCTGGCTGATGCGGCCCAGTGCACGGGTTTTCATTTGAGGAAAAGATTGAAAAGGTGACTTTGAAGGGATAATGACTGGCAATAACCAAAACAACTGCCAAGCGAAAGACCCGCATTTCTAACGAAATCAATCTCCTTTAAGGTGAGCGTCTGCGTTAGCAATGCTTGGCCTCCGCTTGGCAGGGCAGCTGCAATAGCCTGTTGTGAAGTCCCGGCGCTATTCTTCGTCGCGTCCGTGCACCTGCGCCGGCGGCGAAGTAGCTTCCACGGCAGTGAAGCTCTCCAGTATCTTGTAGGTGTGCTCGGCTCCTTGCGGCACCACCCACGAATTTCCGGTTTCCAGAATGACAACCTGACCGGCCAAATGGAGCTCGGCGCGGCCGCTCAACACGAACCCTACCGTTTCGTAGGCGCTGGTGGAAGGTTCTTTGGGTTCGCCGGGCTGCTCGTTTTCCCACATGCGCATGGCAACGTGCTTGCCGGAGGCCAGGTATTTTTCGCCGTCTTTGCCCTTGGGCGAATGGCGCGAATCGACTTTGATGATGGTGGTATCGGACATGGGTCTACTCTTAAAAAGGAAGGAAAGGAGTATCTTTTGGCCCGGCCGTTGAGCGGGG
>JAYSZD010000146.1:0-5218 GCA_043738185.1 Hymenobacter sp.
AGCTGCTGCGTGACCAGGGCCGAGCGCACCGAGCCGGCACCGAACAGAATCTGGCGGCGCACCTGCTGCTCGCTCAGCTCGCCGATGATGGGCTGGTGCTCGCCCTGGCAGGTGAGGAAGTATTTGGCGCGCTTGAGCACCACGCCCAGCTGGCGCAGGGTTTCCATGTTGAGCGAGGCGAAGCGGCGGGCGGCCACGATGCGCTTGGCCGAGCGGGCGCCCACGCCGGGAATGCGCAGTATCATTTCGTACTCGGCCGTGTTCACGTCCACCGGGAAAACGTGGCGGTTGCGCAGAGCCCAGGCCAGCTTGGGGTCAATTTCGAGGTCGAGGTGCGGGTGGGCGGGGTCGAGGATTTCGTCGGCCTGGAAGCCGTAGAAGCGCATCAGCCAGTCGGTCTGGTACAGGCGGTGCTCGCGGATGACGGGCGGCTGCGTCACCTGCGGCAGGCGGGCGTCGTCGGTCACGGGGATGTAGCCGGAGTAGTACACCCGCTTCAGGCCGTAGCCCTGGTAGAGCGAGTCGGTGAGCTTGATGATTTGCAGGTCGGTTTCGGCGCTGGCGCCCACAATGAGCTGGGTGCTTTGGCCGGCCGTGGCGAAGCCGGGCACTTTTTTGAACAGCGCCTTTTCCTCTTTATTTTGAATAATGCCGTCCCGAATCTGGGCCATCGGCGTCAGGATTTCCGCGTAGTTCTTCTCCGGGGCCAGCGTGGTGAGGGCCAGTTCGGAGGGCAACTCAATGTTCACGCTCAGGCGGTCGGCATAGAGGCCGGCCTCGGCAATGAGCTCCTCCGACGCACCGGGAATGGTTTTGACGTGAATGTAGCCGTTGAACCGGTGCTCGGTGCGCAGCTTTTTCACAATGCGCACGAGGCGCTCCATGGTGTAGTCGGGGCTGCTGAAAATGCCAGAGCTCAGAAACAGCCCTTCGATGTAGTTGCGGCGGTAGAAGTTAATGGTCAGGTCCACCACTTCGTCCACGGTGAAGGCGGCGCGCTTCACGTCGTTGGAGCGGCGCGAGACGCAGTAGGCACAGTCGAAAATGCAGTGGTTGGTGAGCAGAATCTTGAGCAGGCTCACGCAGCGGCCGTCCTCGGTGTAGCTGTGGCAGATGCCCATGCCCTCGGCGTTGCCCAGGCCCTTGTTCTCGTTTTTGCGCTTGCCGCCGCTGCTGCTGCACGAAGCATCGTACTTGGCGGCATCGGCTAATATGCTTAGTTTCTCTTGAATGCGCTCGTTCATGCGGAAGGGCTGGCTTTCGGGCTTAAAAGTAATAAACAGCGGCCAAATAGGCGCAATGTGTTAAGCTAATTTTCTTGGAAATGGTTTCTCCTTAATGAAAAGAAACCCCGCTTCATTACGCCGCGAATGATGCCGGTGTTAGCAAAACCCGTTTGGCGCTCGTTTCGGGCCGGAGTTAGGGCGTGAGTAGCGGCAGAAGCACCGCCTGAGTGTCCGGCACCGGGCTTGTAGCCCAACGCGTATGTGACTCATAATTAGCCGCAACTGTTTTACAACGTCGGCAGTCACAGCAGCAATTGACATTTCAAATATTCCGCTTACTTTACAGGCAACTTACCCTCCTTTCCTTCTACCATGCAACCCTCGTCTGTTGCCCGGCGCCTGCCGCTGTACCTGGCCCTGCTGCTGCTCACGCAGTGCAGCAAGTGCAAAAACGACCCCACCCCCAACGACCCCGCCGGCCAGCTGCCCCCCGCCACCCAAACCGGGGCCAACACCTTCGGCTGCCTCGTCAACGGCCAGCCCTACACCCCCGCCGGGAATAATGGCTCGTCCAATTATGCCGTTTCGTATGATAGAGCACTCGGCGGAACCTTTGACCTCACCACGTACCGCTACCAGCGAAGCGACGCCAATACTTACCAGAGCATCTCCCTTTTGGCCACCCGGCTGTTCTCACCCAAGACCTATAGCCTAAAAGACTCCACAAACACCAGAGCCAGATTCAATAGCCGTGCGACCGGTTGTGAGTTCGGTAGTCAGCAAGCTGGCATCTATTGCAATGGCACGCTGACCATTACACGCTTGGATTTGCAAGCTGGCATCATCTCTGGCACGTTCGATTTCACGCTGGCCAAGCGCGGCTGCGACACGGTGCGCGTCACCCAAGGGCGGTTTGATAAGCGCCTCTAACCTTTCATCACCATTCTTTCACTTTTTCCACGTTCCTGCTTATGAAAAAAATCTACCTCTTGTTCTTGCTGGCCTGCGGGCTGTTGCGCGCTGTCCCCGCCCAAGCTCAACTCAGTGGCTCCGATTCGCTGCGGCTCAAACTCACCGCCATTTTCGCCAACGTGGACAAAAGCCAGGTGCCTACCGGCGACCGCTGCCAAGCCGGACGCTGGTAACAAATTACTGATTATTGGGGTGGTCTAGAGAAAACGGACAGTGAGCTAAGATAGGTTGGTTTTCAAGTCGTGTTCAAATTGATGCGGTGAGCGGTAGCCGAGGGCGGAGTGGCGGCGGTCGAGGTTGAAGTAGGTGTCGAGGTAGTGGGCGACTTCCAGGCGGGCTTCTTCCAGCGAGGCGAAGGGGCTACCGCCGGGCAGTAACTCGGTTTTGAGCGTGCTCCAGCCGGCTTCGGCCTGGGCGTTGTCGTAGGGATTGCCCGGCCGGCTGAAGCTGGGCACGGCCTTGGCCTTTTCGATGCGGGCGCGGCAGGCGGCGCTGGTGTACTGGCTGCCCTACCGGGTACGACCGCGGTCGGCATGGATAATCAGGCCTGGGGCGGGTTGGCGCAAGGTCAGGGCCTGTTCCAAGGCCGTGAGCACGAGTTCGGTGGGCATCTGGGCGGCCAGGTGCCAGCCCACCACCCGGCGCGAGCAGGCGTCGCGCCAGGTGGCCAGATAGCACCAGCGCCCGCCCAGTAAGGGCAAGTAGGTGATGTCGCCGACCCAGACCTGGTTCGGCGCGGTCGGCGCCGGCTGGCCGAGCAGCCGGTTCTCCGCCACCACGGCGGCCGGGTCAGCCACGGTGGTACGGGGGCGATGCGGGCGGGTACTCAGGGCGCGCAGCCCCTTTCGGCGCAGCCAGGTGCGCAGGGCGTAACGCCCCACCGCGTGGCCTTCGGCCCGTAATTCGGCCCGCAACCGGCGGGTGCCGTACCGGCAGGCATGGCGTTTGAAAGCCGCCTGCGCCGCGGCCTGCCACGGGGCAGGCGCGGCGGCACGCCGTTGCCGCCATTGGTAATAGCCGGCCGGGCTCACGCCCAGCACCTGGCACAGCAGCTGCACCGGCCAGGGCTCGGCGCAGGCCACGATAAAGGCGTAGCGGCTCATCACTGAGGCGGTTGGGAAAAGATGGTCACGACTTTTTTTAAAATATCACGCTCCATTTCCACGCGTTTGAGCGCGGCCCGCAGCTGTCTGATTTCGTCGCGTTCCGCGCTGCTGGGCACGGCGGCCTCCAGGGCTTGGCGCTGCCAGCGCCCGAGCAGCGCGGGCGAAATGCCCTGGGCACGGGCCACGTCGCTTTGCCGGGCGCCGGAGGCCACTTGACGCACGCACTCCGCCTTAAAGGCCGGCGTGTATTTCTTTCGGGTGGCAGGCAAGCCGCCAGGATTGAGTTTTTCAGTCATGGGCAGTGAAGGTTAAGACTTCTCACTGTCCGTTTTACCTAGACCACCTCAGATTGCTAGCGCCGCGGTTGCTTTACTATTGCCTCACCCTCTTTCCCTTCGCCCATGAAACCTTACCTGTTGCTCCCCCTGGCCGCCGCCCTGCTGGGCCTGAGCCAGTGCAAAAAGAGAGACCCTTCCCCCGAAGCCCAGCTGCCCCCCGCCACCCAGACCGGGGCCAACACCTTCGGCTGCCTCGTCAACGGCAAGACATGGACCCCACAAGGCTATGATGGTAGTTCTAATTACACTGTTTTTTATGACCGAAGCTATCGAAATGGGACCCTAAATATCGCCGCTTACCGGTATGAGCCAGGGGATGATAATTCGCGTCAGGACATCATCATTTTCTCCGACAGCCTCACAACGACTGGAAATTACCCCTTAACAATTGCCAACCATCAGGAGGCGCTTTTCTACGGGTCCCTGAATCAGTGCGAGTTCAGGCAGTATGGGAATCATTACCGTCGGGGCAGCCTAACCATCACGCGCCTGGACCTACAGGCCGGTATCATCTCGGGCACGTTCGCCTTCACGCTTTACAGGCCCGGCTGCGACAGCGTGCGCGTCACGCAAGGCCGGTTTGACAAACGGCTCTAATTTTCAAGACTTTCTTTTCACCTTCTTTCAATTTACCTGTGAACAAACTCCTTACCTTTTTGCTGGCCACGCTACTGCTCGCCCGCACCACGCACGCCCTCAACGCCGCCCTGGCCAGTCAGGTGGCGGCCCTGCCCGGCACCATCCCGCTCGTGGTGCAGCGCCTCAGCTACAACTCCTTCATTGAGGGTGCTCACCGCGCCATGATTACGCCGACGGCGGGGTAGCCGCAGCGCTACCGCTTGCTGGCCTGGTTTTGTAATCCGTCTGATTCCGCACGGGCCGGGACTTCCGTTGAAAAACCTGTTTCCGAGCCTGCGCATCGAAAAACTCCTCCAACCAAGCCACCACGGGCGCGGCGGCTCCTTTTCGTAATTTGCAGCGTTGCCTGCCATTATGAGCCCTCGTCACTATTTCCTGTTTGCGCTGCTGGGGCTTTGGTTGGGGGCGGGGCGGGCGCGGGCCCAGACCTTCGACCCCCGCTCGGCGGTGCCACCCGATTCGTTGCGGGCCAGCGACGACCTGCCGCCCCCGCGCACCGACTCCCTGCGCCAGCGCTTCGACGACGAGCGCCTGCTGAACCGACTGAAGGCGTACTCGCGGCGCAAAACCATTGCCGGCCGTGCCGTTTCGGCCTTGTTCAACTTCACCCGGCGCCAGGAAGAGCGCGCCGGACTCGACGCCGTGCTGCTGGACCGGCAGTTCGACCGCCATAGTTTTAAGGTGGTGCGGCGGGTCGATATTCAGACCATGGATTCGTTCGGCTACAGCCTCACCGATTCTACCCGGCTGCCGCGCACGTTTTTGGAAAAGTCCGGCAATATGCTGCACCTCAAAACGGCCCGCTCGCGGGTGCGGCAGGGGCTGCTGTTCCGGCCCGGCCAGCTGCTGGAGCCGCAGGACCTGGCCGAATCGGAACGCCTGCTGCGCCAAACGCCAGAGATTCTGGACGCCCGCGTGCTGGTGAACGAGAAAACCT
>JAYSZD010000147.1:0-5218 GCA_043738185.1 Hymenobacter sp.
CCTACCCCCACGTCGACTCGCTTGCCCTGCCCGCCCGCCGCCGCGCCGACCATCTGAACAACATCGAGCAAATAACCCTGGCCGTACCCGCCGCCGGTACTTACGAGTTGCGCGTGCGCGGCTTCAGCGTGCCGCAGGGCCCGCAGCCGTTCAGCCTGGCCTATGAAGTAAGCCCGGTGGGGTTGGAATGGGTCAGCCCACAAAGCCCAGGTAATGTATTGCCTGATGCGGCCACCACGCTGCGCTGGCACTGGAGTGGTCCGGCCACCACGGCCCGCCTGGAGTACCGCTCGGTGGGCCAGTCCCAGTGGCGCGTAGTGAACCCGACGGTGGCCCTGGCGCTCAATCAGGTGACATGGGCCGTGCCCGATACTACCACGCTGGCGCAGCTGCGTTTGGTAGCGGGTAGTTTGGTTTTTCCTTCGGATACCTTTGCCATCGTGCAGGCGCCGGGCCTGCAGGTCGGTTATGCCTGCCCCGAGCAAGCGCTGTTGCAGTGGGCCCAAATGCCCGGCGTGACGCAATACCAGGTGTATGAGCTGGGCGCTACAACCTTAGTTCCGCTGCTGCGAACCGCTGATACCACCTTCGTTATCAGTGGTTCTCAATTGGAAAATCGTTACTACGCCGTGGCACCGGTGGTGCTTGGGCTGGTGGCTGAGCCGGGCAGTACCATCGACTACACGACGCAGGGTGTGGCGTGCTATTTTCGCTCTTTTCTGCCCCGGCAGCTCGTTGGCGATTCCGTGCGCTTCGATGTGGTATTGGGCAGCGTGGCTCAATTGAAGTCGGCCACGCTGGAACGCATGGGCGCGGGCGGTTTCGAACCCGTGCAAATCCTTTCCCCGGTCACGCAGACTAGTTTTGTGATGACCGATGTTCCGCCAAATGCCGGTCGCTACCTTTACCGCGTGCGTCTCGACAATCTGGCCGGGCAACAGTTCTATAGCAACGTTGAAGAAGCTTTCCGGCTGCAAGCCGGGGCCGCGCAGGCGTACCCTAATCCGGTGTTGGCTGGCGAGTTGCTCAAACTCGTCGTCAATACCGGCACTCCGGTGAGCATCCGGCTGTTTGATATGCTGGGCAAATTCCAGCGCGAAGCCGAAGTCGATGGGGTCATCAACGAAATTGACACCAACGGCTTAACGCCCGGTCTTTATCTGCTGCGGGTGCGGTTGGAAGGCCAAGCCGAACAGATTATTAGAATCGTGCTGCAATAAGGTGGCTTTTGGCTTCCGGCATAAATGGGGGCAGGCCAATAAGGAGAAGGGCTCGACAGGTGCCCAAGAAGGTGCATAAGCAAGTCTGGCCCGAAGGCATTGGCGTGTAAAACTCGTGTCGCCTACCAAGCCAATGAGCAAAAAAAGCACCGGCTCGCAGGAACCGGTGCTTTTTGCAGGAATTGCTTGCTAACTAGTACAGCGCGTTCAGAGCCGTTACGTCGTTGGCATTGAATGGACGGTTGACGCCCGAACCGATGCAAGCCAACATGAAAGAGTTGGGGTCGGCGGCGGCAGGAGTGCCGGGAATCAGGATGGCGCCCACGGTGCTGGCGCCCTCGTTCGAAACCGAACCACCGCAGCTGTACGAGCGGTCCATGTAGTCGGTGTGGCGGAAGCCGATGCAGTGGCCCACTTCGTGCGCCAGAATGGTAGCGATGTAAGTAGTGGGATTAGCCGTGCCAATAGCCCCGGAGTTAATCAACACTTGGTTGTGCGGGTTGCCGGTCGAGGTCGGAAAACCAGCCGAGGCCAGGTAGCGGGCTCTCTTGGGTGCCTGGGCCAGTGTGATTTCCCCGCCCGATGATACCCGCACCATTTTCAGGGTCAGGTTCTCCGCGTTGTAGCGGCGCACCAGCTCATCGGTCGCCGTAACGTAGGCGGCGGGCAGAGCGGTTGATACTGAGATGGTAATGGTGCGGCTTGTGCCCGTGTTCACCAGGTTGGTAGTGCGGTACTGCTCCTCGGCACCCACGCGCATCAGCTGCACGGGGCTGGGGTTCGCCAAGTCTTGCTTGGTGAGGAAAATGTCGCCTTCTACAATGTAGCCACCTTCAACGGCGATTGCGCCCTGGGCCGTAAAGCCGAGCTGCTTGATTTGGCTGAGAACTTCCGGCGTTACCTCATCCGATTTAGTTATCGACTCACTGTCTTTCGAGCAGGACGAAAAAGCAAGCGCCGAAGCGAGGCACAAGCAAGCGGAAAACAGACTTCTTTTCTTCATGGTAATGGGTTGGAATATGGTGGTGATAAAGGATTGTGTAAAAAAATAATTAAATTATTTTTTTACGTACGAAGACCCCAGCTCTTAGGAGCTGAGGTCTTGTGATATTGGTGAAAAAGCGGGGAAGCAAAAGCCTCGCTTAGTACACGTAGTTCAAAGCAGTGCGGTCGTTCGTGTTGAACGGACGGTTGCCACCGCTGCCGATGCAAGCGAGCATCCACGAGTTCGGGTCGTTGCCGGTGGGCGTGCCGGGAATGTAAACCGCGCCAACCGTGCTGGCGCCTTCGTTCACGGCAGCACCGCCGCAGCTATACTGACGGCCAGCATAGTCGGTGTGGCGGAAGCCGATGCAGTGACCGATTTCGTGGGCCAGAATGGTGGCGATGTAGGTGCTGGCGTTGGCCGTACCAATGGCATTGCGGTTCACCAGTACTTGGCCGAAAGGGTTGCCGCCCGAAGGGAAGCCCGCCGAGGCCAGATAGCCTGCGCCCGATGGCGAAGGGTTGAGCACGATGTTGCCGCCCGAGGTAACGCGGGTGAAGCGGATGCGCAGGCCCAGAGCATTGTAGCGATTTATGAGTTCATTGGTCGCCGTGACATAAGCCGAGGGCAACGCTGTCGAAACGCGGATGCTGATGGTGCGGCCAGTGCCCACGTTCACCAGGTTGTTGGTACGGTACTGCTCCTCGTCGCCCACGCGCAGCATTTGGTAATCGGCCGCTTCGGCCAAGCTTTCGTTGGTAAGCATAATGTCGCCTTCCACCAAGTAGCCGCCGTCAATTTTCTTGGCATCGGCCGTGCCAAAACCCATGCTCTTGATTTGGCTAATCACTTCCTGGGAAATACCCGCTTCAACCACTGGGGTTGTTGCTTCCTTCTCTTTCGAGCAGGAGGAGAGTGACATTACTGAAGCGACACTGAGTGCGGCAACGGAAAGTACATTTTTCATTTTCATGCGGTGGCTGATATTGGGCAGGTGTTCGTTTGGTTAAAGAATGAGCGCAATTAGAGCAGAATAATTGTGATTCGAAACAGTAATACGGCTATTAATTGAAGATATTTCAAGATATGTGCTCAGATGCCCTGAAAAAGCCACTTGTTATTATTCCTGAAATATTGAATTGACATAATCTTGTACTTTTCTCGTTAGAGTGCCAATCGTCAAGTTGCTCTTTCTGTTTAATGTTGAGTAGTGCTTTATTAAGCAAGAAGTCAGGTGTGTGTTCCTCGGCAAAGAGCCTGTAAATGGCCGACACAACTTCTTTGTTGTTGAAAAAAAGTGGTCAGCTACTACTCAAAAGACAACGGCTCGGCACGTAGTGCCTTACTTAGCGGGCCCTCAAATGGCCGGAAACCCCCTAGCCGAATTGTGTATCTTTGCTAGGAACCGAATTTTCGTGGAAATTTATTTTCCCTCAACTATATAATTTCTTTCTAGTGGCTTGTTCATCATGTTCTTCCGGCGGGGGCTGCGGCACCAAGCCGGGCGGCTGCAAATCCAACGGGGGCTGTAGCACCGGGGGCTGCAACCGTCTCAATGTATTCGACTGGTTGCAGGACGTGGAAGTCCCGGACTCGTTTGCCGGGTTCGACATCGTAGAAGTTCGTTTTAAGGGCGGCCGCAAAGAGTTTATGCGCAACGACCAGCGCCTGCCCCTAGTCACCGGTGATGCTGTGGTAGTGGATGCCGCCGGCAGCGGCTGGCACCTGGGCCACGTGAGCCTGAAGGGCGAGCTGGTGCGCCTGCAGATGCGCAAAAAGAAAGTGCCCACCGACTCCAAGGAAATCCGCAACATCCTGCGCATTGCCTCGCCCGATGATGTGGAGCGCTGGGAAGCGGTGCGCGACCTCGAAAACGGCACCATGTTCCGGGCCCGCGCCATGGTGGGCGAACTGCGCCTGCGCATGAAGCTGAGCGACGTGGAGTACCAGGCCGACCGCACCCGCGCCCTGTTTTACTATTCGGCCGAAGACCGGGTTGACTTCCGGGAGCTTATCCGCCGCCTCGCCGACGAGTTTCGGGTGCGCGTGGAGATGCGCCAGATTTCGCTGCGTCAGGAAGCCGGCCGCATCGGTGGCATCGGCGTGTGCGGCCGGGAATTGTGCTGCTCCACGTGGCTGCAGGACTTCAAAACCGTGAGCACCACGGCCGCTCGCTACCAGAACCTGAGCCTGAACCCGCAGAAGCTGGCCGGCCAGTGCGGGCGCCTCAAGTGCTGCCTCAATTACGAGCTCGACGCCTACCTCGATGCGCTCAAAGACATTCCGCAGGTGCAGCGCCCGCTGCAAACCTCGCGGGGTGAGGCTTTTTTGCAGAAAACTGACATTTTTCGTCGTCGCATGTGGTTTGCCTTCAAAGGCGACAACAACTGGGTGATGCTGGACACGGCCCGGGTGCGGGAGCTGCTGGAAATGAACAAGCGCGGCGAGAAAATCGAAAGCCTGCTGCCTCCCCGCGAGGAGGCGCCCGAGCCCGAAGTGTCGGCCATCGTGGAAGGCTCGCTCGACCGCCTCGACGACAAAATTAAGTCGAGCGCCAAGCGTTCCAAACGGAAGAAGTCCCGTGGCGAAGGCGAAGTACCCGAAGCCCGTGCCCCCCGCGAAGGAGGCCGCGAGCCGCGTGAAATCCGCGAGCCCCGCACCGCCAGCGAAAATGCCACCGAGCCCCGCGAGGCCCGGCCGCCCCGCGAGCCGCGGGAAGGCCGCGAGGGCCGCGCGCCGCGCGATGGCCGCCGGCCGGCCGGAGCCGCGCCCGGTGGTCCGCGCCCACCCGAGCAAATGACCAGCCCCGGTCCTGGCGACCCCGACAACCCCGTGCCCGCATTGGGCGATGTGCCCGAGCAGCGCGGCCGTCGGGGAGCCGCCGCCCGCCCGCTCAACCGCCGCGGCGGCCGCAACCGGGGCGACGCGTCCCGCAACGAGGCCAAAGATGGCATCTCCGGCGAACCCCGGCCCGACGGGCCGGATGGCGTAAGCGCAGGCGGCCGCAACCGGC
>JAYSZD010000148.1:0-14548 GCA_043738185.1 Hymenobacter sp.
AAGGCCATGTGGTAGAGGCGGTGGATTTTCCGTACCTGGATTTCATGATTCCGACCTATTACATCCTCACCACCGCCGAGGCCAGCTCAAATTTGGGCCGCTTCGACGGGGTGAAGTACGGCCACCGCGCTGCCGACGCCACCGATTTGGAGTCGCTGTACAAGAAAAGCCGTTCCCAAGGTTTTGGTGCGGAGGTTCAGCGCCGCATTCTGCTGGGCACGTTTGTGCTCAGCGCCAATTACTACGATGCTTACTACACCAAGGCCCAGCGCGTGCGCCGCTTGATAAAGGACAAAACCGACGAGCTGTTGCGTCAGTTCGACTTTTTGGTGCTGCCAACCACGCCGACTACTGCCTTCAAGATTGGCGAAAAGCAGGACCCGGTTTCCATGTATCTGGCTGATATTTTTACGGTGCAGGCATCATTGGCTGGTGTGCCTGCGATTTCGGTTCCGATAGGAGAGGACGCGGCCGGCTTGCCCATTGGCCTGCAGGTAATGGCTGGCGCTTTCCGCGAAGCTGATTTGCTGGCCTTTGCGAGTATGCTAACAGAAGAAGTGGGGGCTTAAATGCCAAACAAGCAGCACAAAAAGATGGCCGCCCACTGTAGTAGGCGGCCATTCTTTTGTGCTATTCGTGCGTTGCCCTCATCTGGCTACAGGAGGTGCGTTAGCGGCAGGCGGCAATTTTTTGGCGCTAGCGTTACTGAAAGCCGACCGGTAGTCAAGTGTTTGTCTTCCGTCGCAATTCGACCTTGATTTGGAACACAAGGCATAGTCCCGGCCTTAAATTTCTCAAAAACCTCCAGCGCTACCTATACAAGTTCTTTACCCTTGCGCTATCTTAGTGCTATGAAGCAAGGGATTAAGCAAGCCAAAACCTCCCGCCGCGACCGGCTTTGGCTGGTGCTGATGCTGCCCTGGCTGTTGTTTAAAACAACAGACAGTAAGGCCCAGGGAGTACCGGAGCCCGAGTCGACGAACCCGGCAAATACCACGGTGCCAGCTTTGTTGGGCGATACCTCACGGGTGCAGTTGGAGTTGCTACCCAACTCCTTGGTAGCCGAGCCCGCTGAGCCCGTGGGCGTTGATTCGGCCCGGCTGGAATGGCTGCGAACGGCCCCAACGCTGCGCGACCTGGTGGGCGACCGGGTGAGCTGCTTCGAAACCGACGTGCCGCGGCAATTCAATAATTCGGTAATGGCTTACGTGACCCTGTTCACGGCCCGTAACCGGAGCTACATGCAGCGCGTGCTGGAGCGGGAAAACCTGTACTTCCCGCTGTTCGAAAAATACCTGGCGCAGTACAACCTGCCCACCGATTTGAAATATCTGGCTGTAGTGGAGTCCGCTCTTATTCCGACGGCCAAGTCGCCGGTGGGCGCCACCGGTCTTTGGCAGTTTATGGGGCCTACCGCCGGCGACCTGCGTCTGAAGCGCGATGAGTGGGTGGACGAACGCATGCACCCCGAAAAGGCCACTGAAGCTGCCTGTAAGCACCTGCGCTACCTCTACGGCGTTTTCCACGACTGGGAGCTGGTGCTGGCGGCCTACAACTGGGGCGCGGGCAGCGTGCAGCGCACCATGCGCCGCACCGGCAAAAAAACCTTTTGGGACCTCTACCCACACATGCCCGCCGAAACGCGCAACTACGTGCCCACCTTCACGGCCATCATGTACAGCATGAAGTACGCCGATGCCCACGGCCTTCGCACCGATAACCTGAACTACCAACGCGCGGAGCCCATGGATACGCTGGGCTTACGGGGCCAGGCCTTCGATTTGCGGCGGCTTAGCAAGGCCTGCGGCTATCAGGATTCCTCCTATCTATCCCGCTTCAACCCGGAGCTGCGGCAGGCTACTCTGCCCGCTGGCTACCGGTCCTATGTGGTGCGGTATCCCGCCGCCGCCGCCGTGCACCTGGGCGATGTGGACCGCGCCACATTGCTTGACTACTGCCAGCCCACCGCCGCTTTGCCGCAGCCGCTGGCGTTTATGCCGCTGCGCCTGAATGGCGTGGAACCCTGGGCGAGCCGGCCATTGCTGGCCGCCACCGAAGGCCCGCGCGCTCGTAGTGAGGCCGAAGTGCCGCGCTTCCGGCGGGTGCCACACAAGGTGCGGCGTGGCGAGACGCTGGCCAGCGTGGCCGAGCGCTTCGAGGTGAGCCAGGCCCAGCTGCGCCGCTGGAACGACCTACCCAAAGGCCGCTCGCTGAAGCCCGGCAAGCAGCTGGTGATATTCGTGCCGCAGCCAGTGATGGCACCCACTAAGCCTGCGGCGCCCACCGAAGCGGTTGCGCCGATTGCCATTGCTGCGGCGCCGCGCCCCGTGCGGCCCACGGTTGCTCCCGAAGTAGCCGCCGCCCGCCAGGCGCAGGCCGAGGCCAATGCTCGCGAGCTAGCGCGGATGCAGGAAATTGCGCGCCAGGAAAAAAGCCAGGAAGCCCGCTTGGCTGGTATCCGGCAGCGCCAGGCCATTCACCAGGCCGCGGCGGAGGCGCAGGCCCGCGTGGCCGCCAGCCGGTTGGCCAAGGTCCAGGCAGCGGAAGCCAAACGGAACGAAGCCAAACCAGCCGCTGAGCTGGCAGTTGCTAGTGAAATTGCCGATGAAGCCACACCGGTTAGCAGTGCCGAAGGAAAGGCCTACACCGTGCGCAAAGGCGACACCCTGACCAAGCTGGCTCGCGATTACAAGGTGAGCGTGGCACAAGTGGTGGCGTGGAACGGACTGGATTCGGAAAAGGTAGCGGCGGGCCAGCGGCTGGTCTTCTCCGCGCCGGCTGAGAGCGAGGACACGTCGGAGGCCGCCCCCCGAAAGCAACCCGTCGGCAGGGCTACCAGGACGGCGGCGGTGTCCGCTAAACGTCAGGTTCCGGCGTTGGCCAAAGCATTGGAATCGCCAAAAGTGCACTTGGTGCAGCGCGGCGATACGCTGTTTAATATTTCGCGCCGCTTCGGCGTGAGCGTGAAAATCCTGCGTGAAGCCAATAATTTGATTTCGGACGAAGTGAAGCTGGGCCAGAAGCTACTGGTGCCGCAAGGATAAAAAAACCAGCTTGCTTGCCACGTCGATGCCACCGCTTGGCGGGTTGGGTAATAAGCCAGCTGCGGCCGGTGAACTAAAATAAACACGGCTTTGCTGCGTATTTCGCGCTAATTTCGCCTATACGGCCGCGCTGCCAGCGCGGCCGTTTCTCTTTTGCAACGCTTTCCGATGCTGAAAACAAGCCAACAAGACGCCCTCAACTACCACTCTCAGGAGCCCGCCGGCAAGCTGGAAGTGGTGCCCACCAAGCCCATGAGCACGCAGCTCGATTTGGCGCTGGCGTACTCGCCCGGCGTGGCCGAACCCTGCAAAGCCATTGCCGCCAACCCGGACGATGTGTACAAGTACACTGCCAAAGGCAATCTGGTAGCCGTGATTACTAACGGCACCGCCGTGCTGGGCTTGGGCAACATTGGCCCGGCGGCCTCCAAGCCGGTGATGGAGGGCAAGGGTGTGTTATTCAAGAAGTTCGCGGGTATCGACTGCTTCGATATTGAGATTGATGCCACCGACCCCGACGAGTTTATTCGCATTGTGAAAGCCCTGGAGCCCACGTTTGGCGGCATCAATCTGGAGGACATCAAGGCGCCGGAATGCTTTCGGATTGAAACCGAGTTGCGGGAGAAGATGAACATCCCGCTGATGCACGACGACCAGCACGGCACGGCCATTATCACATCGGCCGCGCTGCTGAACGGCCTGGAAATCGTGGGCAAGAAAATCGGCGAAATCAAGCTCGTGGTGAGCGGCGCGGGCGCGGCGGCGGTGTCGTGCCTGCGGCTGTACCTGGCGCTAGGTTTGAATAAGGACAACGTGGTGGTGTTCGACAAGGACGGCATCATCAACGCGGCCCGCACCAATCTGGACCCGATTCAGATGCAGTTTGCCACCACCCGCACCATCACCACGCTGGACGAGGCCATGGAAGGCGCCGACGTGTTTCTTGGCCTTTCGGCTGCCAACGTGCTGCCGGCCGGGCTGCTGCTGCGCATGGCCGCGCAGCCCATAGTGTTTGCCCTGGCCAACCCCGACCCGGAAATCAGCTACCAGGTGGCGATGGCCACGCGCGACGACCTGATTATGGCTACCGGTCGTTCCGACCATCCCAACCAGGTGAACAACGTGCTGGGCTTTCCCTACATTTTCCGGGGCGCGCTGGACGTGCGTGCCACCGAAATAAACGAGGCCATGAAACTGGCCGCCGTGCGTGCCCTGGCCGAGCTGAGCAAGGAGCCCGTGCCCGAAATGGTGAACAAAGCCTACGGCGATAACACGCTGACTTTTGGATCGAACTACTTGATTCCGAAGCCGCTGGACCCGCGCCTGATTACGACCATCAGCCCCGCCGTGGCCCGGGCGGCCATGGAAAGCGGCGTAGCCCGCAAGCCCATCGCCGACTGGATGGCCTACGAAGACCAGCTCCGCGCCCGCCTCGGCGTGAACCAGAAGCTGATGAACCGCATGACCTCGGCCGCCAAGGCCAATCCCAAGCGGGTGGTGTTTGCGGAAGCCGACAACTACAAAATCCTCAAGGCGGCCCAGATTCTGCGCGACGAGGGCATTGCGCATCCCATTTTGCTGGGGCCACAGGAAGCCATCGAAACCATTGCCCGCGCCAACAGCCTGGATTTGGAAGGCTGCGAAATCATCAACATTCTGAAGCAGGACGAGAAGCGCTCCGAGTACGCCGCCCTGCTCTACCAGAAGCGGCAGCGCCGGGGCATGACGCTCTACGAAGGCCGCCGCCTGATGCGCGAGCGCAACTACTACGCCGCCATGATGGTGGAAACCGGCGAGGCCGACGCCTGCATCACGGGCCTGACCAAGGACTACGGCAAGAGCATCATCCCGTCGCTGCAAGTAATTGGCACCGAAGAAGGTGTGCGCCGCGTGGCATCCATGTACATCATTCAGCACAAGAAAGGGCCGTACTTTTTTGCCGATACCACGGTGAACATCAACCCCACGGCCGAGGAAATGGTGGAGATTATCGGCCTTACGGCCCGCGCCGTGCGTTTCTTCGACGCCGAGCCGCGCATGGCTGTCATCAGCTACTCCAACTTTGGCTCCAACGCCGGGCCGCTGCCCGAGAAAACCCGTCGCGCCACCGAGCTGGCCAAGGCCCGCTTCCCGGATTTGCTTATCGACGGCGAGATGCAGGCCAACGTGGCCCTGAGTCCGCAGCTGCTCCAGGACCACTACGGCTTCAGCCCACTGGCGGAGAAAGGGGCCAACACGCTTATTTTTCCCAATGTGGAGTCGGCCAACATTGCCTACAAGGTGCTCCAGGAAATTGGCGGCGCCGAAGTCATCGGGCCGGTGCTGATGGGCATGCGCAAGCCGGTGCACATTCTGCAGCTGGGCGCCTCGGTGCGTGAGATTGTGAACATGGCCGCCATCGCGGTAGTCGACGCGCAGCTGGGTAGCAAGGCGCTGTAAAAGTAGCTAAGGAGTCCTGTTTCTTTATTTCTTTGCGAAATGAAGAAAATTCTCCTCCGTAGCGCTGGCGTACTGCTGCTCTTGCTGGTCACATTCGTTGTGAATGCGACTTGGTTCAAACCAGTGTTTATTCGCGCTTTTTACGAGCGGGTATTCATCGAATTTGCCTTCGATTCGCCGGAGTTGCTGTCCAGCCTGCGGATGGTGGAGCAATTTGGAGTTCAGGCACACAACAAGGAGTTGAATGACCTCTCGGACGCGGCGGCCGCCCGGCAGGCCGAGCGGCTGCGTCACAACCTCGACGTGCTGCACAGCTACGACGTGAGCGGCATGGACGCCCAGCAGAAGTTGTCCTACGACGTGCTCGACTGGTTTATGAGCACCGCCGCCGAGGGCGACCAGTTTCGCTACGACAATTACCCGGTGAACCAGCTGTTTGGGGTGCAGAACGAGTTCCCCACCTTCATGGCCACCACGCACCAGGTGCACAACCAGCGCGATGCCGAGTACTACAACGTGCGGTTGGGCAAAGTGAAAACGCAGTTTGCCCAGGTGCTGGAGGGGCTCAAAATCCGGGAGCAGCACGGCGTGGTACCGCCCACATTCGTCATCGACAAAGTGCTGGCTGAGATGACGGCTTTCATAGCGCAAAACCCCGAAGAGAATATCCTGTACACCTCGCTGGTCGAGAAGCTGGGCAAGGTGACGGAGATGGAAAAGGCTGAGAAGGACCGGCAGCTAGCCGAAGCCAAAGACCAACTCGTGACGGCAGTTTACCCTGCCTACCGGTCGCTCATCACTTACTTCACCGCCCTGCGGCCGCGCTCTACTACCGACGCCGGCGTGTGGAAATTCCCCGACGGGGCCGCCTATTACGCCTATTGCCTCAAGCAAAACACCACTACCGACCTCACGCCCGCCCAAATCCACGACCTGGGCCTGCGCGAAGTGGCGCGCATCGAAGGCGAGATGCAAGCCATTCTGCAAGCCGAGGGCCTTACCGGGCCCGAGGTAGGGCCGATGATGGCCAAGCTGAATCAGGGGCCGCGCTTCCTTTATCCTGATTCCGATTCGGGTCGGGCGCAGATTCTGGCCGACTACAAGCGCATACTCGCCGAAGTAAGCGCCGGTCTGAAGCCAGCGTTTCGCGAGCGGCCCAAGGCGGCGCTCGACGTGCAGCGCGTGCCGGAATTCAAAGAGAAAACCGCGCCCGGTGCCTACTACAACCGCGCGGCCGGCGACGGCTCCCGGCCCGGCATATTCTACGCCAACCTATACGACGTGACGGCCACGCCCCGGTTTGGCATGCGCACCCTGGCCTACCACGAAGGCATTCCGGGGCACCATTTCCAAATCAGCGTGCAGCAGGAGCTGAAGGGGCTGCCCACGTTCCGCACGTTGGTTCCATTCACGGCCTATTCCGAGGGCTGGGCGCTGTATGCCGAGCGGTTGGCCTGGGAAATGGGCTTCCAAAAAGACCCGTTCGACAACCTGGGTCGCCTGCAGGCGGAACTGTTCCGGGCCGTGCGGCTGGTGGTAGACACCGGCCTGCACGACAAGCGTTGGACCCGCGAACAGGCCATTGCCTACATGGCCGGCCACACCGGCGAAGCGGCGTCCGACGTGGAGGCCGAGATTGAGCGCTACATCGTGCAGCCCGGCCAGGCCTGCGCCTACAAAGTGGGCATGCTGAAGATTCTGGAGCTGCGCGAACGGGCCAAAGCGCAGCTGGGCCCGAAGTTCGACCTGCGCGACTTCCACGCCGTGGTGCTCAAAAACGGCGCCCTGCCCCTCACCATCCTGGAACGGGTGGTGAATGCTTACATCGCCGGCAAAAAAGCCAGCGCCTAAGCCGCAGGCCATGCGGGAATTTGAGAAACACCGCCTTCGTGTCAGCGCACGGAGGTGGTGTTTCCTTTTTTCAACTTAATTCTTTAATTGAAAGGCCAGTAAGTTGAGGATAGAGGCCGGCGAACCCGTTTGCAAAGACGCCTACCCAGGCCATTGTTGGCATTCTGGGCGTGGGCTACGAAGTGCAGACTTCGCTGGATAACAGTCCTAAAAGGTTTTCAAGCAGATGGGCAGACCAATGGTAACACCCACGCCGGAACCCCGGGAATCAAATAAATGTGAGCCTTTGCGCCCGTTGTACTCGTAGTCGACTCCTACCCGCACCAAGTCCCGGAAACCCTGATTCAAAAAAACGCCGACGTTCAGGCGCTCCTTTCCCAGCCGGTAGAAGCGGGCCGTTGCGCCTACCGTGGCATAAGCACCCCACCGGTTCACCATGTAGGGGTCTGCCTCCTTGAAATCGATGGTGTCGTTGCCTAAAATTGAACCTCCCGACAACTGGTTATTAGTCCAATTATGAACGCGAACGGCACCTAGTCCCGCCGTGAGGTCCACTTTAATACCGTAAGTATATAGCTCAGCACCGGCGGGTTGGAAATTGAAGGTTTTAAGCGTAAAATCCAGCAGGAGCGGAATGCGGTCCACGTATATGACGGTAGCACTTCCGGCTTGTGAGCCGCCGAACTGGTTGCGGGTCAGCGCCTCCGGCATTTTGATTCTGTAGCCCCAGCCCGTGCCGCCGCCGGTGTAGCCCGTTGATACCGCCAGGCGCGGTGTGGCTTGGTAGCGGAGCAGCGCGCCCGGCCAGAATTTCAGAATAAGGAGATGCTGCGTGAAGGGTCTGGTATCCCCGCTGAAGTGCCCTCCCTCCGCGTAAGCATACTGGCTGCCGAGTTGAAGGTCTAAATATAATTTCTTTGGCACCGGGGTTTGCGCCCAGGAAGAATGGCTTGTTGCACTATCTGCGCAGAGCAGAGAGAAAATGAGAAGACGACGCATTAAACGACTAATGAGATGGAAAGAGTGATATGGCAGATGGTGGCAATTTGGTGTTGTGCCTGGTGCGTGGGTAGGTTTCTTCGGCACTGTGCAGCCCCAGGTACAAAGTGCGTTGGCGGGGCAACGGAGAAATGGTGTCGGGCGGGGCAAGCAAGGCAATACTCGCATGCAGCAAGCTTGTAGGTAGCATATGAAAACTGTTTTTTGCCCTTTAATTTTTGGGGTCACTAATATTTACGTTTGGGTAGTCTTTGCAAATTAACCGGCTTCCGATTAGCGCGAATAAACATTCCTTGTTTTTCAGGACGAAGTTGGGGTCGCGTTTGCCATGCACAGACCCGGTGTATCCACAAAAAAAACAACCTGCCCCCGATGTGGGAGGCAGGCTGTTTTTTCGGGCTCAGCGCTAAAGATGTTGTATCTGTAGGGCACGACCAGCTACCCGACCGTCTTGGTCAAACATCTGAACCTTGCAGTCGTATTTGGCCAACCCCCGCGTACTCTCGTAGTAGCGATGAGTTACTTTGCTTCGGCTCGCGTTGTTGGCCTGCGGCTGCTTGTCATTGTAGTAGGTAGTCACATCATACGCCCAGGAAGTCTGGCATTTGGGCAGCCACCGCACGGCGGGCAGGGGCACCAGCTTCAAAGAGGAGGTTTGCGCCCACCAGATGCCGAACGATTTTACCTGGCTTTCTCCCTTCGCCACGATGGAGAAATAAATTCCCACGCTCTGGTAGACCAGCTTGTAGTCGAGTCGCTGATTCCGGCTGTACTGAACACCACCTTCGTCTTTTTTGCCGGGGGCATTGCTGCCGCAGCCAATGCCAGACCCACCGCCGATGCTGAACTCAGAGGTGGAAACAGTGCCTTCGACTCCTGCATCCTGTAGCTCGAAGACGTTCTGGTCCATTGGGTACCAGTAAATGTCAGGGGATGAGGGCTGTTGACTAATCAGCTCGTCGTATATCTCCCCGTTGTCGATGGCAGTGTAGTAAATGTGGTTTGTGTCCCCGTCCAGGTGATAGATTAAATCACCTATTTGCACGGTTTGGTCTGGCGAGAGGATGGTTGCCAAATAATCATCCTGAATGAAGTCTCCGCCCGTGGTCGGGTCGGTGGTCGGGTCGTAGAATACGGGGATATAGTCTTCCTCCAGTGACGTGTTGGCGGCGAGCGAAGTTGCCTCAGCTGGAGGGGTTGAGGGAGTTATCGCACTACCTTTCTGCTCCGCAGCTTTGGCCTTCCTGGCTTTGGATTCGCGCAAGGAGTGAAAATAATGGTTTTTCTCCCACTTCTCCAGGTGCTCATCCATCGACATGCCTGCTGGTATAACGCTTATCTCCTGCAGCACCCGCTCGAAGTCTTTGCGGGAATCAAATTTAAGATACTTACCGTTGCGAACGGGTTTGGGCTCGTTTTTGAGCTTGCTCACAGCCTGACCAGTGACAGCAGAAGGAGAGGGAATGGAATCAACTTCTTTTTGACAAGAAGTAGCAGTAAGCAGCAGAGTGCCGCAAAACAAGGCCCATTTGCCGCCTGTAAGCCAGAGGGTGTTGAGATTTTTCACAGAATGGAATGATGAAAATTTAGACGGAATGAAGAAAGTGCTGGGCATTGTTTCCCACCACTCCCCAAGTATTGTAACAGTTCGCAGGTCGCGACACTCACTTCTGTTTGCGCCACAAAACTCCTGCTCAGCTCCTACTATTAGCAATAGTAGCATCCTATCAAATGCACCATTGTTTCACCCCGCCTGCTTCATCGCAAACGCCATCAGCGCGTTCCGCCCCTGCAGCTTTAGCTTCTCCCGTATCCGTGCGCAGTGGTTGTTCACAGTAGCCGGGCTGATGAACAGTTGCTTACCGATTTGCGGCTGGGTACGCCCTTGGGCCAGCAGGGTCAACACGGCGCGTTCTCGCTCACTCAATAGCACTACAGGCGGAACCGGATGAGTGGCGGCGGGCTTGGTACGCGGAACAGACAGCCGTTGCGAGAGGTAGGAACTGCTGTGCAGCAACAGCCGCAGGGCATCCAGATGCTGGTCGGAGGGGGCCTCCGTCGTGTGGTGTAGCTGCTGCTTCAACTCCTCATCGGAGCAGGCGTGCAGCTGGGAGCAAAGCCATAGCAGTTGGCTCAAGGAGCCGTCGGCCACGCTTGCCGGGTCGAGGGGTAGCTCGGTGGCAATCATGTAGGGGGTAGCGGTAGGGAGGCAGTCGGAATTGCCAGAAAGATAAGGCCGGCTGGGCGCCATGGCCAAGGCCCCCAATGAGCCCGCCCGGTGCCCGCTTAAATTTTGGCCGGAAAGCCAGTAAATTTGGGAGGGAAAATTCCGTCGCCAGCGTTGCCGGGTCACGGAAGCACCCGTTCAGACTCTCCTTTTCCCGCCTTATGATTGCCTACCTCGACGGTAAACTCGCTTACAAAGACGCCACTCAGGCCATTGTTGACATTTTGGGCGTGGGCTATGAAGTCCGGATTTCGCTCGCCACCTACTCCAAGCTGCCGGCGGAGGGCGCGGCCACCAAAATCTACACCTATCAGCACATCAAGGAAGACGGGCAAACGCTCTACGGCTTCCTCGACCCCGGCGAGAAAGTGCTGTTCATGCAGCTGATTTCGGTGTCGGGTATCGGGCCGGGCACGGGCATTGTGATGGTGAGCAGCATGAGCGTGGGCGAAATCCGCGAGGCCATCGTGAGCGAAAACGTGCGGGCCATCCAAAGCATCAAAGGCGTAGGCCCCAAAACCGCCCAGCGCGTGATTCTGGAGCTCAAAGACAAGATGCGTAAGGACGAGCTGCTGGCCAAAGCCGGCGTCGACACCGTGCCGTTGGCCCGCCAGCACAATACCCGTCGCGCCGAAGCGTTGCAGGCCCTGGTAACCCTGGGCTTCGCACGGGCCGCCGCCGAGAAGCTCCTCGACCAGATTCAGCACAAGCACGGCGGGGAACTGACCGTGGAGGAATTGATTAAGTTTGCTTTGAAGTCGCATTGAGCCGCGGCGATTTTAAGCGGTTAGCCAACAGCTTTCAGCTGCTAGCCGGCTGCATCGTTTCGCGTCCTTCCAAAGCTTAACTAAACTACCGATTTACATCAGCTATCAGCTAACAGCTATTGGCTAAAAGCTACATGGCCACTATTTATTTATCTGCTTGAAATTCGGTCAGAAACTACTTCCTGCTTCGGTTGTCGCGCTTGCATCCTTGCTGACGTGGTGGTCCCAGGCCGCGCCGTTGGTCAGTGCCCGTCGGCCCGGCACATGGCTCCGGGCCAGCCACGTTTTGGCCGCCGATACGCCCGACCCGGCCAGTGCGGTAGCCGACACTACCGGGCCCTACGTCCCCAGCCGGCGCCCCAGGGTGCGGGCCCAGGACCGGCCCGGCAGCCCCTTCGGCACGCGCCGCCGCGAGTCGCCGCTGATACTGCCGCTGCCCGGCAACGTGAAGCTGAACGTAACCGTGGACGACAGCCTGACCCAGTTCGACGTGCAGGAGAAAGTGGGCACCGACATTGATTACCGCGACCCCAGCGTGCTCAGCTACGAGCAGTACGAGGAGTTCCAGCGCCGGCAGGCCGTGCGCGACTACTACCGCCAGAAAGCTAAGGGCGGCGTAACCGGGCCCGCAGCGGCGGCGGGCACGCCCCAAGCCCAGCGCCTGATTCCCAAAATTTACCTCGGGCCGGTGGCCAACCGCATCTTTGGCGGCAGCTACGTCGACATCCGGCCGGCCGGCTCGGTGGCCCTCAAGTTTGGCTGGCGCCACAATAAAAACGAAAACCCGGCTCTGACCCTGCGCCAGCAGAGCGTGGGCGACTTTTTGTTCGAGCAGAACATCAACGTCAACCTGACCGGTGCCATTGGCACCAAGCTCAAGCTGGTGTTCAACTACGACACCAAAGCCTCGTTCGACTTCGACAACCAGATGAAGTTCGATTACGTGGGTGAGGAAACCGACATCATCCAGAAGCTCGACCTGGGCAACGTGAGTTTGCCGCTCACCAATTCGCTGGTGCAGGGCGGGCAAAACCTGTTTGGCATCAAAACCCAGCTGCAGTTTGGCAAGCTGGGCGTGACGGCCGTGGCCGCCACCGTGCGCGGCACCGCCGACGAGGTGCGCATTCAGAACGGTGCCCAGAGCCGGCAGTACGAAATCAAGGCCAGCCAGTACGAGCGGGACCGGCACTTTTTCCTGTCGCATTTCTTCCGCGACCGTTACGACCAGGCCCTGCGCAACCTGCCCACCATCCAGAGCGGCGCCACCATTACGCGCCTGGAAGTGTACGTGACCAACGACAACCGCACCACCGAAAACCTGCGCAACGTGGTGACGCTTATGGATATCGGCGAGCCCCTGCGGCTCTATCAGGATAAGTACCGCATTGGCAGCCCCACCCCGCGCGTGCCGGCCGATAACGCGGCCAACCGGCTGTACCAGACCATTATCGATGGTGGGCCGCAGGCCCGCGATAACCTGGGCGTCGACAACTTTTTGCAGATAAACCAGGGGCTGAGCAAGAACCTTGATTTTGAGCGGGTGCGGGCTCGTAAGCTCGACCCGCGTGAGTACACCTTCAACGCGCAGCTGGGGTACGTGTCGCTGAACACGGCCCTGCTGCCCGACCAGGTGCTGGGCGTGAGCTTCCAGTACCTCTACAATGGTACCACCTACCAGGTGGGCGAAACCCAGGATGAGTACGGCAACCGCCGGCCCGACGACGTGGTGTTTCTGAAAATGCTGCGGGCCAGCAACCCCGGCGTGGGTGTGGCCGACCCCAGCCGTAATCCTCAGAACCCCAATCTGCTGACGCTGAATACGCCGACCTGGGATTTGATGATGAAAAACGTTTATCCGCTGAATGCTTCGCAGCTGCAGCGCGATAATTTTCAGCTCCAGCTGATTTACAAGGACGATGAAACCGGCGTCGACCTGATTTCGCTGAAGGAAGGCATCAAAATAGCCAACCGGCCCATTATCGAGGTGCTGAACCTTGATAACGTGAACCCCAACAACGACCGCAACCCGGACGGCAACTTCGACTTTTTTCCCGGCGTGACCATCGACCCGGAACTGGGCAAAATCATTTTCCCGAACGTGGAGCCCTTCGGCTCCTACCTGCGCACGCAGTTCGACCCCAGCGAAACCGAGCTGATTGACAAGTACGTGTACTCGGAGCTGTACAACCAGACCCAGAGCGACGCCCAGCAGCTGCAGGTAAAGGACAAGTTTTTCCTGCGCGGGCGCTTCCAGGGCGGGGCCGCTTCCGACGAAATCAACCTGCCCGGCATCGGCATCGCGCAGGGCTCGGTACGGGTGCGCTCGGGCTCCACGCTGCTCACCGAGGGCGTGGACTACCAGGTGTTCTACGACCAGGCCAAGGTGAAAATCCTGAACCCGGCCTACCTGAACTCGGCCAATGAGCTGCGGGTGGAATTTGAGAAAAACGCCCTGGTGCAGGTGCAGCCGCGCCGGCTGGTGGGCGTGCGCCTCGACTACCGCCTGAGCGAAGACGTGAACCTGGGCGGTACGGCCCTGCACCTGCTCGAAAACCAGGCGCCGGGCATCAACCGCGTGAACATCGGCGACGAGCCGGGCAACAACACCATCGTCGGCGTGGATGGCAGCATTCGGAAAGACAGTCGGGTGCTCACCAAGTACCTCGACATGCTGCCTTTTGTGTCGACCAAGGAAATTTCGACCATCTCCTTCGGCGGCGAGTTTGCCAAGCTGCTGCCGGGCCGCTCGCAGCTCGGCAACGGCGAAAACGGGGTGTCGTACATCGACGACTTTGAGAATGCCCGCACGCCCTATACGCTGGGCGGGCTGGCTTCCATTCCGGCCTGGCGCCTGGCCAGCACGCCGCTGCCCATCACCGGCAGCACCGCCGTGGGCCTGCCCTACAACTACCAGCGCGCCCGCCTGGCCTGGTACACCATCGACCAGAGCTACTACACCGGCGGCCCCAACGTGCCTGGCAGCATCAGCGCGGCCAACCTGACCAACCACTACGTGCGCGGCATTAAGCGCGACGAGGTGTTTCCGAACAAGGACCTGGGCGCTACTGGCAACGGCTACGAGTACACCTTCGATATGGCGTACTATCCCGGCGAGCGCGGCCCCTACAACTACAACCCCAACATTGAAGCGGACGGTAAGAAGTTTTTGAATACGGAGCGGCCCCAGGACAAGTTTGGCGGCATCAGCCGGGCCATCACCT
>JAYSZD010000149.1:0-14543 GCA_043738185.1 Hymenobacter sp.
CTGCGCATCGACGACTCGCGCCGGCTCATCGACGAAATCAACATGGGCGCCACCGCCATCGGCTCGCGCGTGAACTCGCCCGCCGGCTACCCCGAAGCCGTGACCGGGCACCTGCGCGCCATCACCGGCCTGAACCTGGTGCTGGCCGGCGACCTGTTCGAAGCCACCTACGACACCGGCGCCTACGTGCAGCTCTCCGGCGTGCTCAAGCGCACGGCCGTGAAGCTCTCCAAAATCTGCAACGACCTGCGCCTGCTCTCCTCCGGCCCGCGCACCGGCATCAACGAAATCAACCTGCCCGCCCTGCAGCCCGGCTCCAGCATCATGCCCGGCAAGGTGAACCCCGTGATTCCGGAAGTGGTGAACCAAACGGCCTTCTACGTCATCGGGGCCGACCTCACGGTGACCATGGCCGCCGAAGCCGGCCAGCTCCAGCTCAACGTGATGGAGCCGGTTATCAGCTTCGCCCTGTTCACGTCGATTTCGTACATGACCAACGCCTGCCGCACCCTGCGCGACAAGTGCGTGGTGGGCATCACGGCCAACGTGGCCCACGCCGAGCAACTGGTGCGCAACAGCATCGGCATCGTCACCCAGCTCAACCCCGTCATCGGCTACGAAGCCGCGGCCGAAATTGCGAAGGAAGCCCTGGCCACCGGCAAAACCGTGCACGACATTGCCGTGAAGGAGCGCGGCCTGCTGACGCAGGAAAAATGGGACGAGATTTTCACGTTCGAAAACCTGATTCGGCCGGTCTTTATTCAATAATATTCAATGCCCGGAACGTTGCACCCCATCTGGCGCCCGCTTGCCGAAGCATTTTCGCCACGCCATCTGTCATCCTGAGCTTGCGAAGGACCTTATCACCCCTGAACGGCACTCGTTCGACGAAATACCAAGCGTGATAAGGTCCTTCGCAAGCTCAGATTGGCAGACGCTCAGAAAGACCGACTGCCTGAACACCTTTGTTTACACTACCCCAACCCCTCCGCCCCAATTCCTCGCCCATGCGCCTGCTGCTCCTCGCTTTCCTCCTAGCCGCTACCGCTGCTTCGGCCGCCAAAGTCGATACCTTGGCCATTCCCAGCGCGGCCATGAACAAGACCTACCGCGCCGCCGTGGTGCTGCCCGCCTCCTACGCCAAGAATAAGAAGGCCAATTACCCCGTGCTCTACCTGCTGCACGGCGCCTACGGCCACTTCGCCGACTGGCTGAAGAGCCCCGCCGACAAGCAGCTGGTGCACCGCCTGGCCGATGAGTACAACCTAATCATCGTGCTGCCCGAGGGCGAAACCTTCGCCTTCTACCTCGACAGCCCGGTGGACCCCGCCAGCCAGTTCGAAACCTACCTGACCAGGGAAATCATCCCCAAAATCGACCAGACCTACCGCACCATTGCCGACCGCAAGGGCCGCGTCATTACCGGCCTCTCGATGGGCGGGCACGGCGCCCTCTACCTCTCGGCCCGCCACCCCGACCTGTACTGCGCCGCCGGCAGCATGAGCGGCGCCCTCGATTTGCAGTCCATCAACCGCAAGCTCACGCCCGAAGCCGCCGCCCAGCGCGCCCAACTCTGGGCGCCCGTGCTCGGCTCCGAAACCGCCAACCCCGAACGCTTTACCGCCAACTCGGTGGTGAACCTGGTGGACCAGCTGCAACGCAACGCCCTGCCCCTCATCATCGACTGCGGCATCGACGACGGCCTGCTCGAAATCAACCGCGAAGTGCACCGCCGCCTGCTCTACAACCACACCCCGCACGACTACACCGAGCGCCCCGGCGCCCACACCTGGGACTACTGGCAGAACGCCCTGCCCTACCAGGTGCAGTTTCTGCATCAGGTGCTGAAAGTTAACGGCGCCGTGGTGCTGTAGCAGCCAGCAATGCTTCAGTTGCTGGTTAATAGGTGCGCAACGAATCGATTAACCGAAACCTAAAACCGTCCATGTTCACCCGCCAGACCCTGCGCCGCCTTGCTTCCGATAAAGTGTTTGACCGGGGCCAGGACCTGTACGAGGCCGGCGCGGTAAAAAAGCTGGAACGCCCCGGCCCCACGCGCTTTCTGGCCCGCGTGAAAGGCACCTACTCTTACAACACGATGGCCTGGCTGTCCAGCGGCGACGTGGAATTCAGCTGCGACTGCCCTTATGATTTCGAGGGCATCTGCAAACACTGCGTGGCGCTGGGGCTGGCCATTCTGGACAAGTACGGCGCCTCCCTGCCCGCCGCCGCCGCCGAAACCACCGCTTCCAATGCCCTCGCGCCGGCTCTGGCCGCCGCCTGGGCCGCCCGCCCCGAAGCCGACAAGCTGCACTTTCTGCATCAGGCCCTGGCCAAGAGCGACGACCTGGCCCGGCAGTTTCTGGCGTTTGGCGCGGCCCCGGTTTCGGCCGTCGCACCCGCCGCCCCTGCCGCCGCCGACCTGCTCGACACCCTGGCCGAACGCCTCACCGACACGCTCAGCGCCTTGGTATTCGATGAAGATTTCTGGGAGCAAAGCCAGGCTTATGATGCCTACGACGAGGGCGACGGCCTCTACACCGCCGGGCTGGAGGAAATCAGCACCGAACTCGAACCCTTCGTGCTGGAGCTGCAGGGCCTGGCCCGCGCCGGGCAGCTCGTGCTGGCGCTGCGCTACTGGGCCACGGCCAGCCTGGCCATTTTTCAGGTGGAAGAGCCGGCGCTTGATGACTTTGGCATCTTCGGCGACTACGGCACCGACGTGCTCGAACGCTGGGAAACCGACCTGCAAGCCGCCGGCTGGCCCCAGGTGCTGCTGGCCGCCGTGCTGCCACCCGCCGAGCTCACCGCCGCCCTGCATTGGCTGGGCGAGTACCTGGCCAACCCGCCCGGCCAATGGACCAATTTCGAGGAAAGCTGGCTGCCGCTGCTGCTGGCCTTCGCCGCCGATGCCAGCGCCGCCCCTCAGCTCGCCGAAGTCCTCCAAAAGGCCCGCCTCAGCCCCGAAGCCCGTACCCGCCTCACCCTGCACACCGCCCGTACCCAGGCCGACGACCACGCCTGGGCCGCCGCCGCCGAAACCCTGCTGCCCACCGATGCCGATGTCGCCCAGCAGCTCCTGTACTTTTACCACAGCCAGGGGGATACTTCCGCCCGGCTGCGCACTGCCGAAAAAGCCTTCGCCACCTGGCCAGACCGTTTCGGCGGCTTCGTGCTCACCACCTTCACGCCCGAAACCGCCCCCGCCCTCTACCGCGCCGCCCTGCGCCACCGCGCCCTGGCCAATGCCAGCCTCCCCGACTTCGCGCTGCTGCGCCCACTGCTGAGCGCGGCCGAGGTGGCGGGCTTTGTGCAGGCCGCCGTGGGCCGCGCCCGCGCCAGCCACCACGGCGTAGCCTTTGCCGCCGACCTGCTGGCCCAGCAAGCCGATACCAATGCCCTGCGCGAGTTCGTGCTGGGGCTGGAATGGCTGAGCGTGAGCCGCCTTGATGAGATGGAACGCGCCCTGGCCCGCCTCGCCGTCCTCAGCCCCCTGCCGCTGATGCTGGAGCTGGAAACCCGCCTGCCCGCCTACCTGGCCGGCCGCGCCAACGCCAGGCGCGGCCACGTCCTCTACCAGCGCCTGGCCGGTTGGCTGGCTACCACGCGCCGCGCCGCCCCCCGCCTCACCGAGCCCGTGCTGCGCCTGGCCGGCGAGCTGCGCGAGGAGTTTCGCACCCTCCACGGCCTGCGCGACGCGCTCCGCCTGGCGGGCCTGCTGCCCCCGGCGGAGCTGCCAGCGGAAAAAGTAAAGCCCAAGGGGCGGCGCGGGAAGTAGCCGAGTAGCGGAGTAGCGCAAAGGTTGTACTTCGGATGGCTAACCCATACCCAGATAACTTCTCTGAGGTGCCGAAACTCAATACGCAGGTTTCAAGCTATTATCTTTCAAGACGCAGAACACAGTTCATTTCGGGGTTCGTATACGTGTAAGTGTAGCGCGGACTTTGCGAGTCCGCGTGTGGCACGGCCTACGCGCAGACTCCAAAACCGCAGGAACCAGCTTGATTGATAAGCTAGCGCACGACTGTGATGTGCGCCAATCCGCGCCGAACCTGCCGCTTCCGACAGGGTTTTCTCACAAATTCCCGCTTCCTAAAACACCATGCCTTCCCAACTCCTCCACGAAGCCCCTTTCGCCAACACCCTCGTCGAAACCCTGCGCGGCGAAGACAACCCCGCCCCCGGCTCGCGCCAGGTGCCGGGCTATACCTACTCCCGCGTGCAGCCCACGCCCGTGGCCGACCCGCGCCTGCTGGCCTGGTCCGCCGACCTGGGCGAGTTCCTGGGCCTGGCCCGGCCCGCCGAGCGCGGCCCCACCGTCGATGCCCTGGCCGGCAACCTCGTCACCGCCTCCATGAAGCCCTTTGCCGCCCGCTACGCCGGCCACCAGTTTGGCAACTGGGCCGGGCAATTGGGCGACGGCCGCGCCATTTCGCTGGGCGAGCTGCGCGCCACCGACGGCCGCAGCTGGGAGCTGCAGCTCAAGGGCGCCGGGCCCACGCCCTACTCCCGCCGCGCCGATGGCCGGGCCGTGCTCCGCTCCTCCGTTCGCGAGTTTTTGTGCAGCGAGGCCATGCACTACCTGGGCGTGCCCACCACCCGGGCCCTGAGCCTGGTGGTCACCGGCGACGTGGTGGTGCGCGACATGTTTTACGACGGTAACCCCAGGGCCGAGCCCGGCGCCATTGTGTGCCGGGTGGCGCCCACGTTCGTCCGCTTCGGCAATTTCCAGATGATGGCCGCGGCCGGCGAGCTCGACAACCTGCGCGCGCTGGCCGACTACGTCATTACCCACTTCTACCCGGAGCTGGGCACTCCTTCGGCCGAAGTTTACGTGAAATGGTACGCGGAAATCTGCCGCCGAACCGCCATTATGGTGGCCCACTGGATGAGCGTAGGCTTCGTGCACGGCGTGATGAACACCGACAACATGTCCATCCTCGGCCTCACCATCGACTACGGCCCCTACGGCTGGCTGGAACCCTACGACCCCGCCTGGACACCCAACACCACCGACTTCGGCCACCGCCGCTACGCCTTCGGCCAGCAGCCCCAGGTGGCCAAGTGGAATCTGGCCCGGCTGGCCGAAGCCGTGGCCCTACTCATACCGGACATCGAGGAAATGCGCCCCGGCCTGGATTTGTACTCGACTACTTTTGAGCGCACCCGCCGGGAATTATTACTCCAAAAGCTGGGCCTCACCCCCGGCAGCACCGAGGCCGATAGCAAGTTGACGGAGGGCCTGCTGGAGGCCCTGGCCACCTCGGAAGTGGACATGACCATTTTCTTCCGCCAGCTCTCGCACACCGCCCCGGCGCTGCTGGCAGCGCCCGGACAGGAACACGACCGGTTTCAGGAGCTGCTGGCAGCAGCCTCGTACACCCCGCTGCCCAACCCGGCCCACCCCCCGTTGCTCGACTGGCTGCACCGCTACCTGCCCCGCCTGCGCCAGGAAGCCAGCCCCCCCGAGGCCATCAAGGCCCGCATGCTGGCCGCCAACCCCAAGTATGTGCTGCGGAACTACGTTGCTCAAAAGGCCATTGAAGCTGCCGAAAAAGGCGACCTCACGTACCTGCACACGCTGTTTGAGGTATTGAAAAAGCCTTTTGACGAGCAGCCCGAACACGAGGAGCTGGCCGCCAAACGGCCCGATTGGGCGTGGCACATGCCCGGCTGCGCTACGCTGTCGTGCAGCTCGTAGGCGGCGCGTGCTGGTCCACTGTCGAACAGCTTATCTTCTGTCATACCAGAGCGCGGGCTGGCTGCATATCTTCGCCCTATGTATCGTCCCTCACTGCTCCTCATCGCATTTGGCCTGTTGGCGTGCTCGCAGCAAACTGCCGAAAATGCCACTACTCAGACGGCCCGCCAGCAGCAGCCCGCACAGGCGGCCGCCTCCCCCTTCCCCGAAACCTTCGAAACCGGCAGCAAGGGCGCTTACGCCGAAGCCGAGGAACCGCTGGCCACCGGTTCCTGGAAATTTGCCGAGGCCCTGATTGGCAGCAGCCCGCAGGACCACAAGAACGGCGAGCGTGCCGCCCGCCTGCACAACCTGGGCCGCATTGCCATGAAGTTTGACGTGCCGGCCGGCGTGCAACGCATCACCATCAGCGCGGCGGCCTACGGCCAGGACGACCCCAGCACCTGGGAGCTGTGGCTGAGCCGCGACGGCGGCCGCAGCTACGCCCAAACCGGAAAGCGCATCGAAACGCGCGGCCCCCGGCTGGTGGCGCATGTGTTTGAGGGCATTGCCAACCAACCCATCCGCCTGGAAATCCGCAAAACCAGCGGCCAGAATGCACGGCTGAACATCGACGACATTAAGCTTGAAACCACCGCCGGCTCCGCCGTAGCCACTGGCACGGGCGTTACCGGCGGCTATTTTGAGAACCGCGGCAACCCGCAGCCTGGCACCACAGCTTCGCGCCCCGCTACGCCGTCCAGCTCCGGCCCGGCCCCTGCTCCTGCCGGAACCCAGACATCCAGCACCTCTGGGGAGAACCTCGCTTTGGGTAACCCCAGCGGCGCGACTTCCAACCCCGCCAACGCCTCCAATTACCTGCTCGTCCATCCCGAATTCACCATTGGCTACCACGCCGGGCGCGGCATTCCCACCTGGGTCAGCTGGCACCTGGGGCGGGCCGACATCGGCAAAGCGCCCCGCCAGAACAACTTTCGCCCCGACCCCGCCCTGCCCCGACAGTTCTACCAGGTTTCGGCCGGCAGCTACAGCCGCTCCGGCTTCGACAAAGGCCACAACTGCCCCAGCGGCGACCGCACGGCCGACCTTGACGCCAATTCGGCAACCTTTCTCATGACCAACATGGTGCCCCAGGCCCCGCGCAACAACCAGCAAGCCTGGGCCCAGCTCGAAGAATACGGCCGCGCCCAGGTGCAGCGCGGGCAGGAAATCTACATCATCATGGGCAGCTACGGCCGCGGCGGCACCGGCGCCAATGGCTTCCAGCAAACCCTCGACCAGGGCCGCGTCACGGTTCCGGCGCGCATCTGGAAAGTCCTGGTCATCCTGCCCGAAGGCCAGAACGACCTCCAGCGCCTCAGCACCGACCCCAACGTGCGCGTGCTGGCCATCGACACGCCCAACGACAACGCCATCAAACCAGACTGGCGCGCCTACCTGACTTCCGTGGATAAAATAGAAGCCGCCACCGGCCTGGATTTACTTAGCGCCCTGCCGCGCGACTCGCAAGCCCGCCTGCAACAGCTCGTGGACAGCGGCCAAGCGCGGTAGTTGTCACGCCGCCACCCAATCACTCCGTCGTTCCTTGCACCGCCTCCTTACCTACGCCTTCGCCCTCGTCTGGCTGGCCAACGGCTTGCTTTGCAAGGTGCTGCTCTTGACGCCGCGCCATGCCGCCATCGTAGCCCGCATCCTCGGGCCAGAGCACGCTACACTGCTCACGCGCCTCATCGGCCTGGGCGAAATCGGCATGGCCGCCTGGGTGCTCAGCAGCATCCAGCCGCGCTGGTGCGCCGGCGCCCAGATTGTCCTTGTGTTGATTATGAACATATTGGAAGCCGTGCTCGCACCCGATTTGCTGCTTTGGGGCCGGTTCAATGCCGTATTTGCCGGGCTGTTTTGCCTGCTGATTTATGCGCATAGCTTTACGTCTGCCCGCCTCGCATCGCCTCATTAGTCCGCCATGCTATCCTGGCTCAAAACTCATCCGTTTGCCGTCGAAGCCTTTTTCGAGCATTCACTGGTACTCACCTTCGCTGTGCCCAAGGCCGAGCTTCAGGCATTGCTGCCCGCCCCATTGGTGCCCGATTCCTTTGCCGAAGAATGGGGATTCCTGGCCGTGGCGCTGGTCCAAACCCGCCACCTGCGCCCCAGGGGTTTCCCCGCGTGGCTGGGTCAGGACTTTTTCCTGATTGGCTATCGGGCCTTCGCGCGCTACCCCTCGCCCACCGGCAAGCGCCTACGCGGCCTCTACATCCTGCGCTCCGAAACCGACCAGAAGCGCATGACCGTCCTCGGCAACCTCATGACGCACTACCGCTACCACACCGTCGACATCCGCCAGGAGCACCGGGCCGGGCAGCTTCACATTGCGTCGGAGCAAGCTGATTTTCACGTCACGCTCGCCCCAGACGAGCCCGTGGTGTCCTTGCCGGCGCAGTCGCCCTTCGCCACCTGGGCCGAAGCGCGCCGCTTTGCTGGCCCGCTGCCTTTCACCTTCTCCGCCGATGCTGCTGCCGGCCGCATGCTGATTGTGGAGGGCGTACGCGAGCACTGGGAGCCGCAGCCCGTGGCCGTGGCCAGCTGCCACGTCGGCTTTTTGCAAAGTATGGGGTTCAGCCAGTTGGTACTTGCCAATGCCTTTTCGCTGCGCGATGTGCCCTATTATTGGAAGAAAGGACGTACCGAGCAATGGCGCCGCTAAGAAAACCGCTGCAAGGCGTGGGCAACGTGGTGCGGTTCAACTGGCACTTCTACCTGATGGCTGGGGTCCTGGCGTTGGGGCTGGCCCTCGGGTGGCTGGCCGGCCCGGGCGCGCTGCGGCCCTATTGCGGCGTGCTGCTGGCCCTGGTGCTACTGCCCATGCTGGTGTCGCTGCTCGTCACGGCCTACATCTACGACTTTTCCGCCCTCTACCAGTTCCGCTGGTTGCCGGAGCGGCCGCCCGTGCCGGCCACGGTGCTCAGCCTCAGCGCGGGATTCGATGAAAGCAGCGCCATTTTGGCCAGCAAGTACCCGGCGGCCTGTTTGCTGCCGTTTGATTTTTACGATGCTGCCCGGCACACCGAGGTGTCCATTCAGCGGGCCCGACTGGCCTACCCGCCCCACCCCGGAACCCAGGCAGTAGACACCCGCACGCCTTTGCCCCTGGCGGATGATTCCGTTGGTCTGGCGGTGGCGTTTCTCGCGGCCCACGAAATCCGGGATGCAGCCGAGCGGGCCACTTTTTTCCGGGAACTGGCGCGGGTGCTGGCGCCTACCGGCACCCTCGTGGTAACAGAGCACCTACGCGACCCCGCTAACTTCCTGGCTTATACCATTGGCTTTCTGCATTTCCACTCCCGCCGCACTTGGCTGGCCACTTTCCGGACCGCTGGGCTGCAAGTGGAGCGCGAACTGAAAACCACGCCTTTTATCACCACCTTTTTTCTCCGCAAGCATGGTCCTGCAGCTTAATCTCATCGGCTTCCTTCTGGTGGTGCTGGCGCTGCTGCACGCGGCCTTCGCCCGTTACTTCAACTGGCGCGTGGAGTTCGCGCCCGTCAGCCTGATAAACCGGCAGATGATGTACGTGCACACCTTCTTCATCGCCCTCACCGTGCTGCTCATGGGCCTGCTCTGCCTTACTTCGGCCGCCGAGCTGGTGGGCACGCCGCTGGGCCGGCGCGTGGCACTGGGCTGCGGCGTGTTCTGGCTGGCCCGGCTGCTCATCCAGCTCTTCGGCTACTCACCCGAGCTCTGGCGTGGCAAACGCTTCGAAACCCTCGTCCACGTCGTTTTCATCGGCTTTTGGAGCTACCTGAGCTACGTTTTCCTGGCGGTTGGGCTTTTCCGGGCCTAGGGCGCGGTTTTTCCGGCGTTCTCAGTCCCGACTTTCTCACCCCCGGCGCTTGCCAGCCAAAAAGCGCGTCACCTCGGCCACGTACTTGTCGCCGTACTCCGCCTCGCTGAGCTTGTAGAACCCTTCGCCGTGCCCACCCTCGAAGCTGAGCACCTGCCGCCGCTGCCGCCACCGCGCCTGTCGCACCACGGCCACCGAATCGGCCAGGGGCGTGTTCTTATCGGCGGTGCCTCCCACCAATAGCCAGGGGCAGTACACGCGCCGGGCGTTGGGCGCGTAGTCGGCAGCCTCTTCGGGCAGGGTCACTACCTGTTGGCTACGCTGAAAAGCACCAGCCACCAACTGCTGCGGACTGGCCACGTAGCCTTCAGTAATAAGAAAGTCGCACTTGCCGGTGGCGGCTACTTCCGAACCCATAATAGTGCCCATCGAATAGCCGAAGATGCCAGTACGGCTGCGCGGGTAGCGCTGCCGGGCGTCGGCCAGCACGGTGCGCAGGTCGGTGCTGAATTCGGAGTAATAGAGCCGCTGCGGGTCGATGGCAAAGTCGCTGCTGTGCCCGAAGCCGCGGTAGTCGAACAGGTACACGCGGTAGCCTCCCTGGCTCATCGCCCGTGCCTGCCACAGAAAATACGACATGTTGTTCGAGTCGCCGTAAGCCAGCACCACCGTGGTATACTGGTCGGGCACGTTGGCGGCCGGCTCCACTATCCAGCCGGTTAGTCTGGCCTGGTCGGAAGTGGTGAGGGCCGTAGTCTGGTAGCGCAAGCCCAGCGAATCGGGCGTGGCCACCCACTCGCGGGTGGGTTTGAGTGCCCAGGCGGCGGCAGTTTGCAACAGTAGGAATGCGAGGAGTAGGAAGCTGCGCATAGCAGGAAGAAAATAAGGGTGAAAGCCTGTCGTCACAGACAGCCTTTCACCCCTCTCGTTGCAGCCTGAGCAAAAACAGGTAGCTATCAGGTCTCCGTGAGCACGGTTTTGAAGCCGGCCAGCGTGCCGTCCATCATCCGGCCCAGGGCGTAGGCGTGGATTTTCGGCTCGCTGCCCACGCGGTACACCTGCACGCCGTCCATTTCCTGCTTCATAAACAGTTGCAGGGATTTGAAGCGGTTGGCCAATTCCACGTCGCCCAGCACGCCATCGTCGGCGGTGTGGTTGCGCAGGAACTTGGTCAGCTCC
Source organism: Hymenobacter sp. (assembly GCA_043738185.1). Taxonomy (GTDB): domain Bacteria; phylum Bacteroidota; class Bacteroidia; order Cytophagales; family Hymenobacteraceae; genus Hymenobacter. The sequence goes on from JAYSZD010000149.1 coordinate 10,722, forward strand.
ACCGACTCTACTTTGGCATCGGCGGGTTCGCCCAGCAGCTTCAGCAGCACGGCATCCGACAACTCGCCGCCCGGCGCCGGGTACGCTACCGCTTCCAGCGGCGCCTCCGATTCGCTCATGAACTGCAGGCCCTGCACCTGTGCGGCCAGCTCGGCCGGCACCGGCGCGGCGGCCGAGTCGCCGGCCGCTGGCGCTGCTTTCAGCCCGCTGCCACCTTCGACTTTGGCGGCGATGGCGGCGGCCAGCTCCTGCATACGGGCTTCGGCTACTTTAATTTTAGGGTTAGCAAAATTCATATCCGACACTTTGGTCATCGGAATGAGGTGTATGTGTGCGTGCGGCACTTCCAACCCAATCACGGCCACGCCCACGCGCTTGCACGGCACGGCCGCTTTCACAGCTTTGGCCACACGCTGCGAAAACACGTGCAGCGCCGCCAGCTCATCCGTCGGCAGGTCGAAGATGTAGTCGGTTTCTTTCTTAGGAATCACCAGCACGTGCCCTTCCACCAGCGGCGTGATGTCGAGGAAAGCCAGGTGACGGCCGTCCTCGGCTACTTTGTAGGCCGGCAGCTCGCCGGAAACGATGCGGGAGAAAATCGAAGGCATAGTGTTTGGTCGTCAGTTGCTCGTTGTTAATTATCAGCTAGCTGATGCAAATAAACGATAACCGGGAAGCCAACACGGCACAGCTCCTAAAAAGAAGTAGGGCAGCACCTCGCGGCACTGCCCTAACAACTGATAACGAGCAACTGACAGCTAGAAGCTACCGGGAAATCTCCAGTATCTCAAACTGCAGCTTGCCGGCGGGCACGATGATTTCGGCCGTGTCGCCGGCCGATTTGCCCAGCAGGCCTTTGCCGATGGGCGACTTCACCGAGATTTTGCCGGCAGCCAGGTTGGCTTCTTCCTCGGCCACCAGGGTGTAGTCGAGCACCGTGTTGTTCTTCAGGTTCTTCAGCTTTACCTTGCTCATGATGAGCACCTTGCTGAAGTCCATATTGGTTTCGTCGATGACGCGGGCATTGCCCACCACTTCCTCAAGCTTGGATATTTTGAGCTCCAGCAGGCCCTGGGCGTCCTTGGCGGCGTCGTACTCGGCGTTCTCGCTCAGGTCGCCCTTGTCGCGGGCTTCGCGCAGGTCTTCGGCGGCCTTGGCACGGCCCCGAACCTTGAGGTCCTGAAGGTCATCCTTCAGTTTTTGCAGGCCTTCGGGAGTGTAATAATTGATGGTGGTGGCCATGGGAGTAGATGCTGACGGTTTGGCTAAAAAGCAAGGAGAACGGCTGGCACTGCCAACCGTTCTCCCTTCTTAGGTTCCCTGCAAAGATACGCAAAACCCGCTAGCTCCCCGTCAACTCCGGTTTGCCGGTGTGCAGGAAAGCCGCAATCTTATGAGCCAGCACCTCGTTGATGCGGGCGTAGCTCTGGTGCGTCCAGCCGCCCACGTGGGGCGTAAGCACGACGTTAGGTGCTTGGGTCACATAGTCAAACCGCCGCTGCTGCTCCGGCGTGAGCGCGCCCAGCCGTTCGTTTTCGAGCACGTCGAGCGCCGCGCCGCGCACCGTGCCGGCTTGCAGGCCGCTGACCAATGCGGCGTGGTCCAGCACTTCGCCACGGGCCGTATTTAGGACCCACAGCGGTGCCCGAAACCCTTGCAGCAGGCCCGCATTCACGTAATGATGGTTGGCTACGGAGTATGGAATGTGCAGGCTCAGCACCTCGGCGCGGGCCTGCAGCTCCGTCAGGCTCACCAGCGTGGCATGGCCGTCGGCCGCGCAATTCGGGTCCGTGTCGTGGGCCAGCACGATGCAGCCAAAGCCGCTGAGCCGCCGCGCAAACGCCCGGCCCATGTGGCCATAGCCCAGCAGCCCGATGGTTTTGGCCCCGATTTCTTCGCCCCGGTTGGCCTCGCGGTGCCACTGGCCCTGGCGCACCTCGTGGTGGGCCCGCGCCACGTTGCGGAACAGCGCCAACAGCAAACCCACCGCATATTCGCCCACCGCGTCGCGGTTGCCCTCCGGCGCATTCAGCAGCGTGACCCCGGCCGCCGCCATCGCCGCCTCGTCGATGTTATCGACTCCCGCACCGGCACGAGCCACGTAGCGCAGGTGCGGGCCGTGGGCCAACAGGTCGGCGGTCACGCGCAGCTTGCTGCGTACCAGCAGGCCATCGTAGGGAAAAGCGGCCAGCGCGAAGGCGACTTCAGCCGCGCTTATCGTGGGCTGGTAGTGAATTTCGACCCCAATGGCCCGTAGCATTTCCGGGAGCGAAGGGTGCATTTCATCGATTACCAGACATAAGCTGCGGCGTGGTTGAGCGGCGAACCAACCGGTAGCAGATTCAAGATTTCCCATTGAATTCATAACGAAAAGTGCCGGGGCCGGGCTTTACTCGGCAAGGTCGTTGAGGTCCAAATCGGGCAGGGCGGCGCTGGCATCGGCGTTGTGCTGCCCGATGCGCTGGGTCAGGCCCACGAATTCGGCTACGCCCAATTGCTCGGCGCGCTTGTCGAAAATGACATCCGCCGTGGCTTCGGGTGGCAGGCCGAAGGGCTTGAGGGCGTTGCGCAGCGTCTTGCGGCGCGTCTGAAACGCCTGCTTCACCACCCGGAAAAACAGCTTTTCGTCGCAGTCCAGCCGCTCCGTGTCGTTGCGGGTGAGGCGCACCACGGCCGACTCAACCTTGGGCGGCGGCACGAACACGTGCGGCGGCACCGTAAACAGGTAGTCAATCTTATAATAGGCCTGGAGCAGCACGCTCAGGATGCCGTAGGTTTTGGAGCCGGGCGGCTCGGCCAGGCGCTGGGCCACTTCCTTCTGTATCATGCCCACCACCTCGCGCACCTGCTGCCGGTTGTTGAGCACGGCGAAGAATATCTGGCTGCTGATGTTGTAAGGAAAGTTGCCGATAATGGCCAGCGGCTGCTCCGGAAACATCGTGCTCAGGCTTTGCTTCAGAAAATCGGTGGCGTAGATGCGGTCGGCCAGCGCCGGGTAATGCACCTTCAGGTAAGCCACCGACTCGGTATCTATCTCCACCACGCTGGTTTGGTAGGCCGGATTTTGCAGCAAATACTGCGTGAGCACGCCCATGCCGGGACCGATTTCGAGCACCTGCTGCACGCCATCCGGCAACTGCAACGCGCCCACGATGTTGCGGGCAATGTTGGGGTCGGCCAAAAAGTGCTGGCCAAGGTGTTTTTTGGGGCGAACGGTATTCACGGGTGGTGAGATGGTGAAATAGTGAGCTGGTGAGTCTGGTAAAATGGCCGGGCTGATGGATTGAAAAAAGTACCGCCTCACCATTTCACCGCCTCACCTCTACCTTGCGGCCTCAAATCTACGGCCTTCATTTTTGCTCATGTCCCCAGCCCTTGCCCACGTAGCCGCCGCGCCGGCCCAGTCTACCCAGGTTTTCATTCTGGCGAATGGCACCACTGCTCTGCCCACCGGCGCAGCCGGCGACCTTTCGGCCGAAGCCCAGGCGTACGTATCCGCCGCGCTCGCCGATGACCAGAAGCTCGTGCACCTCAACCATTTCAGCCACCAGCACTACTTCGTGGTGCTGGCCAAAAAGGCCACGCCCGAGCAAGTAGCCGAGGCCCTGCGCCGCAGCGGCCACGCGCTGCACGCCCAGCTGAAAAAAGAGAAAACAGCCGAAGTCTTCGTGCACAACCTGAGCGAAACCCCGGACGCGGCCCTGCTCCTCGCCGAAGGACTGGCCCTGACGGCCTACCAGTTCGAAGGCTACAAAACCGATGAAAAGTCGCGCAAGCCCGCCGCCCTCACCAAAATTTCCATCGTCGGCGACGCGGCCACGC
>JAYSZD010000150.1:0-5213 GCA_043738185.1 Hymenobacter sp.
TGGGAAGTGCCGCCGGGCTCCTCCATTCCGCCGCGCAGCATATAGGTCATCAGCCAGGCAGTTTCGGCCGAGATGGCGCGCTTCTGCACGGGGTCGAACTGCTTGATGACGTTGCCGTTGCGGTCTTCGATGCGGGTTACCAGGCGCGGCTCGCTGCGGAACCCGCTGTTCATGAAGGTGCTGTAGGCATTCACCATTTCGTACACGCTCACGTCGCCGCCCGAGCCGAGGCCGATGCTGGGCACCGCCAGCAGCGGGCTGGTGATGCCGACTTTGCGGGCGTATTTGGCCACGTTGTCCCAGCCCACTTTCTCGGTTAGTTGGGCCGTAATGGAGTTTACGGAGCGAGCCATGGCGTGGCGCAGCGTCATGTTGATGCCGGTGTACTCGCGGGTCACGTTGTCGGGCTTCCATTCCATATCCTGGCCGTTTTCCACGTAGTTAATGGTCACCCGCTCGTCCCGAATCCGGTCGCAGGGCGAGTAGCCGTTGTCGAGGGCCGTGAGGTACACGAAGGGCTTGAAGGTGGAGCCGGCCTGACGGCGGCCCTGCTTCACGTGGTCGTACTGAAAAAAGCGATAATCGAGCCCGCCCACCCACGCCTTAATGTGCCCCGTGAACGGGTCCATGCTCATCATGCCGGCCCGCAGAAATTGCTTGTAGTAGGCCAGCGAATCGAGCGGCGACATTACGAGCGTGGTGTCGCCATCGTCCTTTTTCCAGGTAAACACCTTCATCGGGCGCTTGGCATTCAAGGCCGAATCGAGGCGGGCGGGCTGATTTCGGTAGCGGTTGGCGAGGGTTTTATAGCCTTGCGTGCGCTTCATCTGAGTCGGGATGAAGTCGGGAATTTCGTTGCCCTTGTCATCCACCCAGGGGTTTGAGTCGCGGTTGCGCCAGAAATTATCGAAGTTGCGCTGCAGGGATTTCATGCGCTCGTGCAAGGCTTCCTCGGCGTGCGCCTGCATGCGCGAATCAATGGTGGTGTAAATTTTCAGGCCGTCGCGGTACATATCGTAGCCGGTGCTGTCGCACCACTGGCCCACAAACTGGCTGACGGCGCTGCGGAAATAGGTATCGGGCCCGTCGATGTGCCGTTCCACATGGTAATCCAGCACAATGGGCTTGGCCTTGAGCGCGGCTATTTCGGCGGGAGGCAGTACGCCAGCCTGGCCCATGCGGTCGAGCACCACGTTGCGGCGGCGCAGGGCGGCCACCGGATGAAAGCGCGGGTTGTAGGCCGTGGGATTGTTGAGCACGCCCACCAGCATGGCCGCTTCCTCGGGCTTGAGGCTGTCGGGCGAGGTATTGAAGAAAGTTTTGGCCGCTACTTTGATACCGTAGGCGCTAGAGCCGTACTCCACGGTATTGAAATACATGCGCAGGATTTCGCGCTTGGTGTAGCGCTGCTCCAGGTCCACGGCGGTGAGCCATTCCTTGGTTTTGGCCACAATGGTACTCACCACCGGGATGTAGCCCAGGGCGCCCCGGCTTTGCTGCCGCCGAATTTTGTAGAGGTTTTTGGCCAGCTGCTGGGTGATGGTGGAGCCGCCACGCTTCTCGCCGCGCACCGAAGAAAACGCGCCACCCAGCACCGCCTGCAAGTCGATGCCCGAATGCTCGTAGTAACGCACGTCTTCGGTGGCCACCAGCGCATCCACCAGCAGGGGCGACATCTTGCTCAGCGGTATCGGCGAGCGGTTTTCGCGGAAGTACTTACCAATCAGCACGCCATCAGACGTGTAGAGTTCGGAAGCCCGCTCTACTTTAGGGTTTTCCAAATCGGAAAGGCTGGGCGACTTTCCGAAAAGAAACATGAAATTGGTGCTCACCAGTACCGGGTACACCAGGAACAGTATCACCACTAAGCCAAACATTATCCAGGCAAAATGAGTGACGCGCAGGGGCCAGCGGCGGCGCGGCGCGGTAGGTCCGGAGCCGATGGGGAGGGCAGAAAGTGGCGGTTTGAGGTCAGCCATGCGAGGCAACAAGTGGAAAACAGGGCTCGGCCCTACCGGGCACGCCTCCGCTGCGAAAACGAACAAATATACCAGCCGGTGGGTCCAACATGTCAGTAATTGGTTTTTGGAGGTCGCAGGGTTCGCCAAAGCCAGTTCGGCCCTGGGTTTGACCTGCTAGTCTTCCAGCAACTAGTTCGTACAACATAGCCCAATAGCCATACCCCGGCCAAACGTTTTCATCAGCCCGTTTTCGGCCCAACCAATCGGCCTCGGAGCGGCCGCAAAAACTACCGCCGTGTGCGGGCCGACAATGTAGCCTGGTGGTAGACGTTGCGCCGCGCCTTGGTACGGCGTCGCTGCCAGCGCCAACTCAACTCCCCCAGTGCCAGCAGGATAAAGCCCAGCCCCAGGAAATAGCTCCAATACAGCATGCGAATCTGAGCGCGGGTGGGCGAGTCCAGCTCCTGAAACAACAAGAGCCCCCACAACTCATCGAGCAGGGTGAAGCCCCACACCACGGCGGCAAACACCCGGCCCGCCCGGCCCAGCGCCAGATGCCAGTGCAGCAGGTAGAGCACCACGCCTGGCAGCGCTGAGAGAAGCACCAGCGGGGCATCTTTCACCAGCGGCAGTCCCAGAAACAGCATGGTGAGTGTTTCTTTCAGCAACTGCGCGCCGGCCAGCGCCCGGCCTAGGCGCGAGAGCATGGGCACGGGCGGCAGCGGATGGACGTGAGAAGTAGGCATAGAGCAGGCTGGCAATTAAACCATTGGGCCGCCAAGATACTGATTACACGCTAGTAGCGGCGCGCCATGATGCGTGTGGCCTGGCAGCGCCAGGTGAGGACCACAATCAGCAGTCCTTTCACCGAATCCAGCAGTAGGTTGTCGGGCTTGCCAAAGACGTGGTAAATCCCTATCCCGATGCCTATCCACCACACACCCAGCAGATAGCACCAGGTAGCGTAGCTGGGACGGCGCTGCCATACCTGCCCAAAGGCCACCAGGGCGGCCAGCGACACAAACAGCAACAACCATCCGACGATGTAGGTCAGGAACTTTGTTTCCGGCCCATACGTCACCCCAAACTGCGTGAGCGTGAATGCCGGCGCGAAGAAACAGCCCCCCGCCAGGGCCAGCTCCACTACCACGGCAACGAAGAGCACAACTAAAAGCAGCGTTCTGGGCATAGCGGGAAGGGAAATGCAAAATGGTCACCGACCCGGTTTATCACCGCAAGTCAAATGAGCCGCCAAGCTATGCAATATTCTTCATAAGTATTTAGTATGAGTGGAAATAGACCCCGCTTCCAAGCCCTTTGCTTTACGGCCGAACAGGTGTTCTACTTTAGAGAATTATAAGTCAAATCCATCGCCCGCCAGGGCCAGGCCAGGAGTGATTTTCAGGACGCCATCGTGCGGGGGCCACCGGCGTCGAACACTTCAGCGACGACGAATACCAGCATTACCAGGGCAATTGCGGCTACGAGTACGCCTCCGGCCTGGGCCGGAATTACCATCATGTGAAATAACAGTTGTGCCCACCAGGGGCCCGCGTAAGATTTTGTCCAGGCTTGCAAAAGAAACACCAGCTGGCAACAACCGGCCAGCATTGCGAACAGTCCAAACAGCCTGAAGACCAGGTTTGCACTGGGCGTGTGAGGCCATATCTCCCGGATAAATAGCAGATTCATCGCGGCCAACGCCCCAAGGCCAGCCGTGAGCCACAGCCGCGGCGGCACCCGCGGCCAGCCTGGCAGCAGCAACATCAAATAATTATTCATAAGCTGTTGCTGAAATAACGTTGTTAGGTGCCGGCCTTATCCTAAACACCTGTCTCACATCAAGTAATCGGCAAGAGCGAATTATAGCTCCGACCACAACAGCATGATTTGCACGAAGGCCAGCAGCAGCAACCCCACTAGCACCACCGCCAGAGGCAGCACCGTGCGCAACAGCCGGTGGCGACGCGTATCGGGCGAGGGCGCACGCTCCTGCCACGTGAGCAGCACACCGAGAATGGCCACGTCGCCGGCGCAGAAAAGAAGCCCCAGAAAAGTGAGCAGTAGTTGGGAGAGTCCAGTAGTCATACGGTTATTAGTTATTAGCTGTCGGTTATTGGTTTTTAATTGAGAAACTTCTGCACATCAGTTGATTATGTTTAAATACTTGACTGACAACGGACAACTAATTCAAAATCAAGGCGCGAGCAGTGCGCCATTCGGTGTAGGTGCGGCCTTGCCAGTTGGGATGGGTTTGGTAATGGCTTTTCCAGGCGGCCACGGCAGCGTCTAGTCGGCGCTGAGCTTCCACAGCCGTGATGACTTCAGCACCGCCGTATTCGGCTTCGGCCGTGAGCCGGGGGGCTGTGTCGATGAGGGCCCGCCGGGCCACCAGCGTGGGCAGCACCCGGCCGGGCATCTCAAGCAGAAAGCCGATGTCGATGCTGCGGAAACGGGACTGCAGGTTGTATTGAGCAATCCAGACTTCCCAGTTGCCAGCGGCCAGCAGCAGCACCACCGCGTACACCGCCAGCGAATTCAGACGAATCAGGCTGTAGGCCGAGCGCCGCTGCCAGATTTTGAGCAGCACCGTGCCCAGCCCAAAAAACACCAGCAGCAGAAAGAAGCACACGCCAATGCGCTTGTAAGCCAGGCCGCTGTGCTGGATGTAGTAATAATTGCGTAGCCCCACCGACACGGCCAGCACCGCGTTTTGCAGCACCCACACCGTGGCGCCCCAGCGCAGCCACGGCAGGCCGGGCGCGTAGAAGTTGAGGTTGCGCCGGAAAAACCACAGCACAATGCCCATAGCCAGCAAAATGCTGAAAATGAGCACATAAGTACCTTCGTGCACAAACTGGGTGAGGTCGAAACCGGGCTTGGGCACAAACCCGAACCACAGCCAGTTAAAATCGATGGCATTCACCACCAGCAGCAGGGCATTCACCACCAGCAGCAGGGCATTTACAAGGGCAAAAAGGGCCACCGCCGCCACCCATTCCTTGCGCAGGTCGAGGGTGCGGTGGGAGTTGGGCTGGAAGTTGGGCCGGCGCACGGCAAACGACGCCACCCGGTCGCGCTGCCGCCGGATAAACTCCCCAAAACGGGATTCGTGGTCGGCGTATAAATACACCGGCACTAGCACCACCGCCCCCGCCGTGACGAGGAAACCCAGCACGAGAAACACCACGTGCACCAGCGACACTTCCGGCAGCAGCCACAGTAGCAGCTCGCCCAGCGCGTCCAGCACCC